>JAEUIE010000016.1 GCA_016795155.1 Planctomycetia bacterium
TCCTCAGCCGGAAAGAGGTGACGAATCCGCTCATACTTCTCTTCGGATATCGAATGCCGTTCCATGGCAGAATCTCCTGATTTGACAGAAGACCCTATACCTGATTACGCTGGCTTGCCTAGAGTATTTCCACACGCCCTAATGGAGAGAAACACAATAGCATGCTGCATCAATGGTATCGAACTTCGAAATACGGCAGAATAAGGTGATTATCATAACCCTTCCTGATCGTGAATAGCATGGGTACGCTTCAAGATGAAAGGTAACATTGGTTCATCTTAATTAGAGCAAGGCTGACGTTCTATGTGCACCGGTACGGAATTCGGGGTGTCTGATTTGACCGCCAGAGTCTGCCACCCAAGCCATTAGGATTATAGCTACGACCAGCATAAGGCTGGTTGCCCAAGCACCCAGCATAAGATACTTTGCACCGTAGCGCTTTGCCACCAATGATGCTAGACAGACAGCAACCGCGAGATAGCCGGCTATGGCAGCGATCTTGGCTCGGTCTTCGTGAATAGCCATCCATTTCTTCCCCATAGAATCCAGTGGTGTAAGTACAGAGCTTTTCTCAAATCGATCTTCGGCTGCTTCGCCGGTCCACATCACGGCAACGGTGGAGGCTCCAAAAAGCAAGCACATGCAGAGTGCGATGGTGATCACTTCCGTGTTCTTCCGCAGCAGCCCATAGCATAGCGGTAATAACGAAGCAGCCAAGCCAATGAGTGGCAAGTGATTCAGGGCAACATGCAGATGTTCAGGCGTCATAAGCCGGTTCATGGTGGTAACCTCATTCTGGGCGCAGAGATAGGTGATCGAAACAGCTATCGAGACGATTTCTAAAGGATTTCAGTGCCTCGCTTGGTGATGGAAATGACCAGCAGGCGAGCCAGCAGGATTTCTGAGATAGTCACGCGCATGGGAAGTACTCCATCGCTGGATAGTGCCAGCACACGGCAGTCACCAGGAAAACTGTCCTCACTTTACATGAATAGGCTGGGAATTACTTCGTGTGACTGCTTCACTTCAATGCAAGCATGTTCAACCAGTGTGTAGTGATTCTAGACTCGCCCCGGGTGGGCCGGTATCAGCGGAACTGGCAATCGCAATGGTGTTTGTCAGCGCAGCACTGACACGAAAGAATCTGGTTAGTCTGCCTGGAGTTGAGGGCCTAAATAGCCATGATCTGCCGCAAATTTGACGTATTCAGCGGTCGTCTTGAGCCCCAGTTTCTCCGCAAGGCGTGCGCGGTACGTTGCCACCGTCTTGGGACTGATATCCAGTTGCTCAGCAATGGACTGGTTCGTCATTCCTTGTCCAAGCAGCTTCAGTACTTCAATTTCGCGTTCACTCAACCTGGCTGTAGAAGTTGCATGCAGCCTGGCAGGTGTCTGGAAAACTTCTGCGGTTCGTGCTTCGTCATCAAGATCAATAAACACCCGGCCACGATGCACCATGCGAATTGCTGATAGAAGGTCGGCTTCACTGATGGTTTTCACGACATAGCCTTTGGCACCTGCAGCTAGAGCAGCTCGAACATAAGCGGGATCATCGTGCATACTTAGAATCATTACATGTATTTTCTTATTCTGCTGGTGCAAGCTCTTTATCAAGGGCAGGCTTGGGCCGCCCGGCATGCTTAAATCAAGAACTACAACCTCGGGTAGCAATTTGGGTACCAGTTGCAGCATTTCCAGACTCGTGCCTGCTTCACCAACGACTTCCATGTCGGCTTGGCGGTTGATCAGCATCTTGAGGCCAGACCGTAATACGGTGTGGTCGTCAACCAGCATGATCCTGATCTTATCCATGTTGATTCTTTTCCAGCGGAATGCGTACGCTAACCTGGGTTCCTTTGCCAGGGATCGAACGCAGTTTGAACTCGCCATTCAATAAATTGATGCGTTCCTGCATGCCAATCAATCCCAGTTGACCGTTGGGTTGCCATAGCTTTGACATCTGTTTGGCATCCATCCCGCAACCATTATCTGCGATATCCAGAAAGATGCTAGTGCCGTGCAATTGCAGTCGGATCGTCATTTCCTGGGCATGGGAATGCTTGATGACATTGGTGATTGATTCCTGCACAATTCGGAACAGTGCAATTTCCAGTTGTTGTGCCAAACGTTCTCCTTGAGCAAGCCCGCAGTCAACTTGGATTTTCAGAGGGCATTGCTTCATCGCGTCCTCCGCCAGTCGGTGCAAGGCTGGAGCCAATCCGAGGTCATCAAGAATCGTGGGGCGCAGACCGAGCATGATTTGCCTGATGTCCTTGAGCGATTGCTGGCCAAGCTTCTGCAAGTCTGCGCTGCGTTGAACGACATCGACTTCTGGGGAAGGTATCTGCAGCGACTTCAGGCCTGAGACCAGTAGAGTCAAAGATTGGCCTACGCTATCGTGCAGTTCCTGAGCGATGTGGCTGCGTTCTTCCTCGATACGAGTCATCAGCTGGGCCATGTAGCAATCACGAAAGCGAACTGCTTCCCGCAAGGGACGAACAACCAGCCACCACAATAACGGGGAAATCAGGGCGGACAGAAGCAGGGTATCGACTATCGACTCCGCAAGCCGTGACGTATTACTAGGCAGTATCAGCGGCAGGATCAGCATTACGGAACACTCAGACAATGCTGCCAGCACTAGCAGGATAAGCCAGATTGAACATGGCGAACCGGTTATACCCCGATGAGTCGTATTTGACATGGCAACTCGCGGCAATGTTACATGTAGAATCAGTCATTTTCTACAAGATTAACTTACTCCTATTAGAGTGAAAAAACCTATGCAGTTCCCTACCAAAGAGCAATTCCATTTAAAATGGCCCGTCGGCATACACGCCGAAGGGCTCATAGTGGTTGCTTATCAGACATATTTCATAAGTGGCAATATTAAACCAGCTTGATGGAGATGATCGCCAAAGCCACGTCCACGCCACCTATCGTGATGCGGAGAGTTAGATCATACGTACCGACAGGTGGTTTACCTGTCTTGAGATTGACTGAGAAAGTGTTCGTGTGCTTATTGTACTTCACACTTTCCGTAGGTAGTCCGTTGAAGGCAACATTGATATTGGCCAGGAGGCTTGCTGCGGTTTGATCAGAGATCAAACCGTTTGCATCCACCAGTTGGAACGAAACCGGGATGTGTCCATTTCAACGGAAGGTATCACCATTCAATGGCAGAAGATTGATGATGCCGTAACCCACGACGTACGGCACTTCCACCGCGGCAGTATTGCCGGCATTGTCAGTGGCTGTACAGGTAACGTATTTGAGTCCGGGGCTTGATGTATTCACAACTCCGTTCGTGGACCAGAAAATCCCAGATTGGTCTGTCGCATTGCCGGAGACGGTAATGCCGGTAGCATTCACCAGAAAAGGCGACGTTTGGGAAAACGTCGGGTTGAGGGTAGGCAGTGTGGTATCCAGCATAAAGCTGAAATGGGTGGCTTCGCTGACCTGACCAGCCACCGTTTGTCGCACAAGAAGTGTGTTCGACCCTTCTACCGCTGTAAAACTGGTATTCCAACTGGTGCCATCGTTGGTTGAGAATTCCACAATTGCCCCAGGCGCTATGCCAGTCACGTTGAGCGTACCCAGGTTGGTCAGCTTGTCTGTCGAGGAAAACCCGCTGTCATCTACAAGGTTTACGATGGGGGCAGAAGGTGCAACGGTCAACGCTGCTGCGTTCGTGGTTACTGATCCTTCACTGTTAGTGAACACGGCACGGTACAAGTTGCCATTGTCCGCCAGGGATGCTGTTGCACTGTAAGTAGTGTCCGTCGCTCCAGGGATATAGGTAAAAGTCGCCCCTGCGTCGGTCGAAATCTGCCATTGCACAGTCGGGATCGGCGTTCCCGTTGCCGATGCACTGAAACTGAACAACGAATGATCGACCGTCACCACATCCTCGGGATGGTTAGTGACTACTGGTGCCTGATTGCCGGTGGCATACACTTCAACGTCTTCGGTACTGGTGCCAAATAGCGTGCCGTTCGTCACAGTGAGCGTTACCGTATAGGAGCCACCCATGGTATAAGTGTGATTGGTTGTCGCGGTCTTCTCGTTCTCGTCCGGTGGCTGATCCAGCGGCCCGGTGGTAACCGTGCCATCACCCCAGTTGATAGTCCATGTAAGTGGCAACCCGTTCGGATCTTCACCTTCGATGTAGGCAGTAACAAAGAGTGCTGCCGGGCCGGACTCAGGGGTCAGGCTGAGATCAGCAACGGGATTTTCGTTGCTGACGAATGAATCGGCACGGATGAATACTGCAGAATCGAGAACGCCATCGGATGCATCAGCAATGGCAAGCTTCATGTGATTGACAACTCCGGGATTAACCGGTGCCTGGAAGGTGAGGACTCGAGTGATCCCGTCCATTTCGAGGTCTATCAGTGACGGACCGCCGTTAGGATCAAAGTAATTGGCACGGAAGAGATCGGGCCGCGTGGGAATGAAATCAGGATCTCTCGGATTGCCATTATTGATGTTATTCACAGCCACCGGTACAAATGGCGAGGTGGGATCGCCTGCCACTTGCCGGACGGTGGCGTAGTTAGTGCCATTGACATAGAACGCGAATACATCGTTAAAGGGAGAGTTGACCCACTCGGGATACTCATCCGAAGCGAAGGCATAACTGAACACGACCTGATTGCCACTCGGAATAAAATCAAATTCAAGTACCGAGGCATCGAAGGTGGTGAAACCCGAAAGTGCATCGAGGTCAGGGTCACCAGGAAGATCGAAAAATGTAGTGATATCGTCAAACAGGTTTGGCCCAACAACATCAACAACACTGCCACTAGACAGGACAATTCCCTGGCTGAAGCCGACCACAGTGGGGTCATTAAAACTGAAGCTTCCCGCCGATGCAGCGTTGCCAGTAAAGCTGACATTACTGATAGTCACTCCCGGGCCGGTGAGTGTTGCCGCTAGTTGATCAGGTGTCAAAGATATATCGATGAGTTCATTAGGATTAATTCCCGCTGGCACAGTCCGATCTTCGAGAATTTCAATACCGATCCGACTTCGCATCTGAATCGGCTTGCCACGACGACCATGGTTAGCTCTGGTGGATTGGTACGAGTTCCTGAGTGAATTTACCCAGTTGAAACGAGTCATGCTGCGCCTGCCTTTCCAAATAGGTTTACCAACTTACTCATTGTCTCCTGGTGCTACGGAGAAGAGTATCGGCTAGAAAGGAAATCGGGAGGCGGTTTGTAGGGCATGCGCTGACAGATTAATCAGCCAGTTTCAGTTCTGAAAACTAACGGGCACATGAATGTTTTGAGGCAAAGCCTGTGGTGTAAAGGTGCGATTAACCAAAGCTCTGCTTACGATAACGATTGCTTCTATTCCAATCGTGTGGAAACCAAACCAATTAGTCTGAAAAACATTGATTTGCAGAACACTTATCAATCCAAGACAAGAAGATAGAATGTCCACTTGATGCATTTGAACAAAATGAAAGTATCACAATTCAAGAGTATACGAAGAATGCCTCAACAACATATGAAATAACGAAAGCCGCCCGTGGGATTTGAACCCACGACCCCCGCTTTACGAAAGCGGTGCTCTACCGCTGAGCTAGGGCGGCACTATTCAAATGACACTATGAAATATAGCGGGTTCATCCCGAATGCAAAGACTTCTCTGACTACTCTCCTCGCAGTGCTGGGATGAGTGGCTTGCTTAGAGCCAGTCGAATACCAGCCAGGCTCGCAAGCAAACCAACCAGGGGAACTAACAGTAGCACCAGGCCGAGCCAGAAAAGCAATTGCATACCGGTGCCGCTGTTCAAAAGTGGCAACACTACAAACATTGCCGCCAGGCAGCCGATGGCCATACCCTGAAGGACGACCCATGCCACTTCGCTGAAGATGGTTGTGGAAATCTGTTTGCGTGTGAACCCCACTGCCTGCAGCAGGGCAAGTTCCGATTGCCGTTCCTGCACATTGCGAAGAATAACCAGAGCCAGGCCAGCGGTACCCAACAGCAGGCCCAAGCCTCCCAAGGCTTGGAACGTACCGATATAGGTATTCTCGACCGCATGGTATGCCGCCAGTTTGCTTGCTGTGGTGTTAACTGTCATGCCATGACTTTCACCAAGAAGCATTTCCAACGCATTTCTAACTTGGCTGAATTTATCAGGTGGTGCATCTATCAGGAAGTAACGATAGCCTGTCTCACTGGGGAATAGCTTTTTGAAACTCGACTCATTCATGAGCAGTTCGCTTTGAAATATGGAGCCATTGATCATTCCCGCAAAGTTGGCAGCCCGATTCTGGTTATTCTCATCTTCGATCTCGATCAGGTCGTTGAGTTGTTTCTGTAATACCCATTGAGCTGTGTGATCGTCGATAAACAGATTGAGACTGGATGAGGTTTCGAGAAACATCCAGGGGTTCTGTTTCACGGAATCATCTTGGGGAGGTTTTCCAAGCGTGACCGTAAACCCGCCACGTTGATTGAACGCAGTTGTTGTTCCCAGAATTCTAGGTTTCGTGGGTTGATACAAATTTAAGCAACTGACATCCTCACCGCTGCGCAGTCGCAAGCCGTACCAGTTCAAACCAGTCAATTGAGTGACATGGTTTTTCAGTTCGTCAAATCGATCACCCAGAAGCATTTGCCAATCCTGATTGGTGTGCGGAACGCTACGGAGAGGCACATCGCACTCCGCAAACAGAGTATATCCGCCGGTTCCGGAAGATTTTTGAGTCGTATCAACCTGTCCTTTACGGAAAGCGCCAACTGCAACAACCAGAAAGCATCCGGAAGCCAGCAACGTCACCGTCAGCAAACTTCGGCTCGGTGAACGCCTGACATTGATCTGGCCCAGTTTCCAGATCGAGGAGCCAGCATTCAGCTCTTGCCCCGATTGATGACGCAGTTGCCTGCGAAGAAACAGGATAGCAGCCAGCAGAAACAGAAAACCTGCACCGAAGAAACAGCCTGGTTGCTGTGATAGCGGCAAAGTTGTACCAAAGATAATCAAAATCAATGCCAGCAACATTGCGATGTGAGTCAGCCAGCGCAGCCATGGTCTGGAACTCGATGTTGCTGTTGACGGGAGTTCAGTGCGGCCAGCCAGTAACATCGGTGCAGGCAACTTCACCAGGCTGCGAAGTGAGAAATACATGCTGCACAGTGCGATCACGATGCTGATGATGGCGCCAGTGGCTAATGTCATCGGTGTAAAGTGAAGTGACAACGAATCGCTCGCCAATAAGCCTCCCCAGCCTTGCCGTAAACCATTGATCATCAGCCATGCATAACCGAGTGCCAGGGGTATGCCAAGGATCGCACCGAGGAAGGCCAGTAACAGGCCTTCTGTCAGGATTGCTCTGCGAATCAATTTCACTGGCCAACCGGTGGAGAGTAACATGCCCACTTCACTGGCCCTGCGTTCCAGACGCAAGCGAAAGAGTAATGCCACCAGCAAGGCTGCTGCCACGATGAGAAATAAACTGAAGCCTGCAAACAAACCGCCAAACATGTTGGTGGTGCCACCCTGGGTCGCTGCGAGCAGCCCCTGCTGTCGAATATCTTGCCAGACCATGCCGAAGTCAGCAGGAGTTAAACTTTGAGTCAATGAAGTTTGCAATTGCTGAAAATCTGAATCAGTAAAAGGTTGGCTCGATTTCTTTTGAATACGAACAGACGTGTCATCGCCAAACCTGCTGCTGAACAGTTTTTTTGCAGTAGCTGGATGGATAAAGAGCTTGGGAGTAGCACGGTATTGCTTGTAGTAATCCTCATCTCGCTTTCGAACCCACTTGGGATGCCATTGTTCCTTGGGAAAAGGGGGAGTCCATTCAGCCAGCGTGCCTTTCATGCCTGGAAATTCGGGAGTCCAGGTACGATCTGCAGCCTGCCCGGTCATCGGAACAGTTCCGACGACGTTGAAATCGTATTGTTTTTCAACAAGCTGGTGGCCTTCCGATTCGACAAAGTATTCCATTCGTACAGTACTGACATCCTTACCCAGATCCTCCGCAATAAAGTCATTGATTACTACGGAGTCTTCCTTGAGTTCTATTCCGTTGATGGAAGGTACGCCCACAACAGTTGAATAAGGGACGAAGGTTTGCGATAGTCTAGTTTGGTCCAGGCGAAACGTGCGATTGGCCAGGTAGGTAAGCGTTGGTGTAACCTGAAATTCATTGGACATAGCATGCTGAATGATTTTTTCTGCTAGCGGTTCAAGTAGAAGTCTTCGGCTAGTGAATACTGCAGAGGTGCGATCCTGATTGAGTTGCAGGGAGAATCCTAAGTCTTCCAGAGTGTGTACGCTCTGCAGTTTCTTCTGCAGTTCGTCTCTGCTGTTGGTATCGGTAGATGGCACTACTCCCGTTCTTGGAACCAGCATGGCATTCACTGAACCTGCAGGGAGTTGCTGTGCGTCGGCTAATCTTCGTTGCAGCGATTCCAGCTTGACGTAAGCGATCAATGGCTCACCCTGCATCGGTTGCAAGGTGAATCTGCCTGCTCCGGTATTCGGAATGATGGCGGCAACCTTGCTGGTTTCCAGTACCAAGGCAGGATCATCACTTCGTTGCCCAAGAACGGATTCGCTCGGAATACTACCTTGTTTTTCCATACGCAGTTCCACCGTGTCGCTTGAACCTAACTGCAGGGCATCTGCCAATGCCTGGTTGATGATGAGACCATTATCCAACCCTGCTCGTTGCGCATTGAAGAAGTGCCAGAATCGTGAATCGACTCCCACCACCTGTACATGACCAGCTCTAGACAGCAATTGACTTCCATCAGCGGAACGGCGAAGCGCAGTTCCACGCAGAATGATGATGGGCACACACTGACTTTGCATCTTGTCAGCCAACCGTGCGGGGAAGAATCGATCTGATTCGAGAGCAGCCTGGATATTCCCCAGACGGTCCAGAGTCAGTTGTGTCAGGCTGCCTTTTAACGAGTCGCCCAGAAGCAATGCGCCGGTCAGCACGGCAGTGCCAATGGCTACGCCCACAACGATCAGCAGATTGGGCGTGAAGAAATACCAGAGATTGCGAAGTGGGAAGAAGATACGGGTCATGCGGTGATGATTCCCCAGAGTACATGAAGCATGACGAGATAAAGCAATCCTGACTTGCAACGTCGAATGTTACTGCATCGGCTTCAACTGGCCATCCAGCAATTCCATTCGAGTGGGGAATCGCTGTGCCAGTTCTGCGCTATGCGTAACGCAAACCAGAACCGCATTATCTTCTTTGCAGAGGTTCAACAACAGTTCGCCAACACTCTCTGCAGCATGGCGATCAAGGCTGCCTGTGGGTTCATCTGCCAGAACAATGGCAGGTTTCTGAATCAAAGCCCGGCAGACAGCAGTGCGCTGTTTCTCGCCTCCTGAAAGCTCTGCCGGTTTGTGATCTAGTCGTTGTCCCAGCCCCACTTTTTCCAGTAATTGCCTGGCACGTGCTTCGGTACCAACACGTTGCAAGGCAGGTAAAGCAAGGGTTGGAATCAACACGTTTTCCAAAGCTGAGCACTGGGGCAACAGGTGATGATCCTGAAAGATAAAACCAATTGTGGTGTTGCGGAAGTGAGCCAGGTCTGTTTCTGAAAGTGTTGAGGGGTTCTTGCCCTGCAACACGATAGTGCCTCGCGTGGGCTTGGTAAGTGTACCAAGCAAATGGAGCAGGGTACTTTTGCCTGAACCACTAGGCCCCAGGACGGCCAGTGCATCACCTTGATTCAACGATAGAGTAATGCCTTGCAGAATGGCCAGTGAGCCACTGCGTGTTGCATACTCATGGTACACATTCTGAGCTTCGAGAATGGGCATATGATCTCTCATTGATCGTGCATGACCGCAAGCAGTTTGGCTCGGAATGCATCGGGTATGGGGATTCCGGTCATCTGCCGTTTTTCATTGGAACCAACACAGCAGGCAACGGTAACTCCCTTGGCTACCGGTTTGCCCTCTTTTGAAAAATGAAACACATAGGTGATCGACTTGTTGCCGAGCTTTTCGATTTCAATTTCGATATCGATGAAGTCTTCAAAGGTGATGGGCATTACATAGTCGCATCTTGCACTGACACGAGGCAAGCCTATACGTTTGCCTTCCCAAGGCATGGATACGGACAAGCCGAGTGAATGAAGAAACTCTGTCTCTGCCGATTCCATGAAGTAAAAGAACCGGGCAAAATGGACAATGCCCGCCATATCCGTGTCACAGAATTCGATTTGACGCCTGGTGCGAAAAACAGTTGCCATGAATCACCGCCTTCTCTGGTTCATGAAACAAAAACGATTGCCTGTTGCCAAGCTGTTTCGCGTGGGAACTCGGAACAAAAGTGAAGATTGCTCCATTTCTGCATTGATGAGATGAAAAATGGAGTTCCCTGGCTTGTTTTCCAATGCAACTTTCATTTCTTTCCGGGGTTCATTCAACAGTCTTTTGACAGATACCCCCTGCATAGCGTATAACTGTACATGCTTTGCAATTTCCCCACCGATGGCCGTACCATGAAAGCAAATGTAATCACACTGGCTTGCATCGCAGCTGGCTTGATGAGCCTGACCGCAACAGCATGGGATGATCCGCCCGTTTCCAAGGCAGGCAAAGTAACAGAAAACAAAGCGGAGTTTGCCAAGGATAAGGATGCCAAGCCTTTTCAAAGTGGACTGAACGACGCAAGCACCATCGCCTTCATTAATCAACAGATTGAAAAAACATGGAAAGAGAACAAGATCCAACCTTCGGCTCTGGCCAACGATTACGAATGGATACGTCGAGCATTCATTGATACCATTGGTCGCATTCCATCGGCACTTCCTGCCAATGTCAGTGCCAAGGAAGATCCGGTAGCTGCCAAAGGGGAACTGCAGTATTTTCTCGATCTCCCTGCTGGTCGAAGACGAACTGAAGTTCTCAAATATCTGCTCAATCATCAGGACTACGCCCGCAACTGGGCCAATATCTGGACCATCTGGCTGATCACGCGAACCACACAACCGGGAATTGATCGAGCCAACCTTCACTCCTGGCTGGAACGACAGTTTGGTGAGAATCGCCGATTCGACGAAATTGTGCTCGATCTGTTGACTGCGACTGCCACCGACAAAGATGGCTGCTCCAGCAAAGTGGATAAGAATGCTGCGCCCGCCAATTTCCTTCTGAGCCATTTTGGTGAAATGGTATCGCCAGAAAATCGGGCCCGCGATGGCCAGTTTGAAATGATACCTGCGACCAGTCGTGTTACGCGGGTCTTTCTGGGGATTCAAACCCAATGCACCCAGTGTCACGATCATCCCTTCATTGATGAGCGCAAACAGGGACAGTTCTGGGGAGTCAATGTTTTCCTGAGACAGATGGAAAGACAACCGCCGGTTATCCAGTTGCAGAATGCACGTATGGCTTCACTGCAACATTACAAACTGCGTGACAATCCCTCTGCCAATCCGGAAGCTGGTGTTTTCTATGAGCAGCGGAATGGACTACTCAAATATTCCTCTGCTGTCTGGCTTGATAAAAACAAACCGAATCTGTCGAGCGGTGCACCGCGCAGGCAGGAACTAGCGCGGGTTCTTATTCAGGATGAGTACTTCGCTAAGTCCTTCGTCAATCGCATGTGGGCGCGGTACATGGGCCGAGGGTTTACTAACCCGGTAGATGACTTCGGCGAACACAATCCCGTGTCACACCCTGAATTGCTCGATCGTCTGGCACAGGATTTCATTACCAGTGGCTACGATGTACATCGCTTGATTACCTGGATCATGTCGAGCAAACCATATCAGCTTACCAGTGTGACCAACGCAACGAATATGAAATCGGAAGCGGAACCATACTTCGCCCGCATGCAGTTAAAGACCATGTCACCAGAAGAACTGGTGGAATCCATCTTTACCGCCACCAACTATATTCAGATGAAACACGCTCGTAATCCCCAGGCCAGACGGGATACCGAGGCGGAGTGGCTACGGGATTTTACTGTGAATTTTGGTGACGATGAAGGCAACGAAGCATCATTTAACGGCACCGTTGTTCAGGCATTGTTACTGATGAATGGCCAGAAAATGAACGATGCTGTCAACATCAGTCAGACAGTGAAATATGCACTGGAATCCAATCGTCCGCTGGATGTCCTCTATCTGGCAACACTGAACCGCTTGCCGACGAACAAAGAGAAAGAAACATTCCAGGCTGCACTGAATCCGACTGGAGCATATGCCGCCATTTATCTGAAAGATAAGGATCGGACCAAGCTGTATCGAGACGTACTGTGGGCCTTATTTAACAGCAACGAATTCATGCTCAATCATTAACTGAATATCCGCATGGTCAAATACTGTGACTTGTGGTTTACTGCAGGGTATTCAGAGGGATGAGATGCTCTCCATGACTGCTCCTGCACTCTCACATCGTGAACTGATCAAGCTCATCCGTGAGAGTGGTATTATCACGTCAACTCAGCTTGACCAGAGTTTGAAAGCCTGTCACAGCACTGATATCAACCTGATTCTGAACCAGTTGCTCAAAGATGGACTGATTACCGAATATCAAGGCAAAGAACTGTATGCTGGCAGGAACAAGGGATTTTTCATCGGTAAATACAAAGTGCTGCGCCCGCTTGCTACCGGTGGCATGGGGGTAGTTCTGCATTGTGAACATATTCACATGCATCATCAGGTAGCTTTGAAACTGTTGCCTAAGGATTTAAATGACAACCACGCTGCGGTAACGCGTTTTTATCGTGAAGCACGCGCGGTAGCTG
Source organism: Planctomycetia bacterium (assembly GCA_016795155.1). Lineage (NCBI taxonomy): Bacteria > Pseudomonadati > Planctomycetota > Planctomycetia > Planctomycetia bacterium. Next base: position 12,746 of record JAEUIE010000016.1, read on the forward strand.
CAGTCAAGCATCCGAACGTAGTACAGGCATACGATGTGGGACAGGAAGGCGATTGGCATTGCCTGGTCATGGAATATGTAGAAGGCATCAATCTCCACAAATTGATTACAACCTATGGTGCGTTTTCCGAAGTACGGGCAGCCCACTATGTAGCCCAGGCAGCTTTAGGATTGCAAAGTATCATGCAATCAGGCCTGGTGCATCGTGACCTGAAGCCAGGTAATCTGCTTCTGACACACGATAACTGCATTAAAGTGCTCGATCTGGGACTGGCTCGATTTCTCGATCAACGTTCCGATGACCTGACCCGGCAAATGGACAGCGATCAGGTGCTGGGTACTGCGGACTTCATTTCTCCGGAACAGGCATTGCACTCACATCAAGTCGATATTCGCGCAGATATCTACTCGCTGGGCATGTCTTTCTACTTCATGTTGGCTGGCAAGTTCCCTTTTAATAAGGAGAAGACCGTTGCAGGTAAACTAATGGCTCACCAGCGACGCATGCCCAAGCCGTTGCTGCAACGTCGTCCTGATGTGACGCCGGAGTTGGATGCCATCATCCTGAAGATGATTCAGAAAAAGCCTGACGATCGCTATACGACGCCGCAGGAGGTAGTGGAAGTCCTCAAGCCCTGGACGAATATTCCATTACCACTGCCTGAACCAGAATGGTTCGCTCCGGCCTCCACCACGTTTCCTGCGTTGCCATTTACTCCCAGGCTCAGTGCAACAGAGTCAACTCGGGAAATACCGGCACTCGAACCTGCAACAGTCAAAACTCGCAAGAGTACTCCAGTACATGATCCGTTCGCTGAATTGAACGATGCAGTTACCTACTCATTGTCGAAAGCCAGCAGGGAAACAACCACTTCCCCCATTGCAACGCCTCAGCAGATACGCCTGGGTCTCATGTTTGCTGCGTTTGCCTTGCCCATTCTGACACTTCTGTTGGTGATTATCTGGTTCGTATTCTTGCGATAAGAACTATCCACCAATCGCATGCATGGTTCTATCGGGCTTGATGAACCTGGCTGAATTGATTTCATGCCCTTCCCATTTCGATGCGACATTTCGACGGATGATAGCTTGCAGTTCCTGGTCCCGAAATGTGCCAGAACGCAACAGTGGTTTGACATCCTCTTCGGCCAAGGCAAACAGGCAATTTCTCAGTTTGCCGTCAGCTGTCAGTCGCAGGCGATTGCAACTTCTGCAGAACGGTCGTGAAACACTGGCAATCATGCCAATCCTGCCAATGCCATCAGCGAATTTGAACTCCATGGCCGGGTTGCGAGGATCATAATCATCAGCAGGAAGCAGTGGGCCAAACGCTTCTTCGAGTTGTTCCATCATTTCATGCGCAAAATAACATTTCTGGCGTTCCCAGCTCTCAGCGCCGATAGGCATGTATTCGATGTATCTCATCTCCAAACCATGTTCACGACCGTACCTGGCCAGAGGAACGACATCCATTTCATTGATGCCTCGAATGATCACCGCGTTAATTTTGATGCTCTGAAAACCAGCTGCCTGGGCTTTTTCGATGCCTTTCAGAACGAGTTCAAGGCCTGAGCGACGTGACAGTGTTTCGAAGCGCTCTGGGTCGAGAGTATCGAGACTCAAATTCAGGCGATGCAGCCCGGATTGGAAAAGAGGAACAGCCTGCTGAGCCAGGAGTAAACCATTGGTGGTCAGTCCAAGGTCAGTGATTCCCTGAATTTCTGTTAACAGTTCTACCAGGCGGTGAAGATCTTTGCGAAGCAGGGGTTCGCCGCCGGTCAGCCTGAGCTTGTTGACACCAAGTTTTGCTGCTGTTTGTGCAAAGCGTGCTATTTCCTCGAAAGTCAGCAGCTCACTTTTTTCCATGAAGGTGACATCTTCGGGCATGCAATAGATACAACGCAAGTTACAGCGGTCAGTTACGCTGATACGCAGATTGTTGTGAACCCGGTTAAAACCATCGGTGAGAGGCAAAACCGATTCAATTGAATGATTCGACGTAATACTATGTGTGAAAACCATTTACGTTTATTCGTTTGCTGTGAAGGCCGAAAAAACAGCCGTTTTATTGCCGGTTGTTTTGTTCCTTCTATATTAACTGACCGGTGCAAAATGATGTACCGTTGCTGTTGTGGAGCCTCCGGCCATGGCCAAAGACAAAAACGTGCGTGGTATTATCAAGCTGCAGAGCACCGAAAGCAAGCATTGCTATTATACCGAAAAGAACCGTCGTAATGTAACTGAGAAGCTCGAAGTGAAAAAATACGACCCCACGCTTCGTAAGCATGTTCTTTACAAAGAAGGTAAGATGTAACTTGCTGCATTGCAGCAGAGAATCTATTCCAGGTGATACCATGCGTGACAAGATTCATCCCGAATATCGTGAGGTTATCTTCCGAGATCATGCGGCTGGTTTTTCGTTCCTCACCCGTTCCACGGTGAAGACCAAGGAGACCGCGCAGTGGGAAGATGGTAAAACCTATCCACTGGTCAAGCTGGATATTTCGAGCGCTAGCCACCCTTTCTTCACTGGCAAAATGAAGTTGCTTGATTCCGCTGGCCAGATTGATCGCTTTAACAAGCGGTTTGGCGGCACCTATGGCAAGAAGAAGGAAGAGAAGAAGTAATCACGTTAAGCCATTAGCTCCAAAGGCTATTTGCATCAGGCACAAAGGAAACCGAGATGGGCAGCATCAAACGATACGGTGGAGTTCGACCAGAAACACGTGCCATGAAGCGACGCAAGATTGCTCGCCGACTCGAACGGGCCGCGCTTAAGAAGTCACCTACCAAACTTGGCATACCACCGAAGGCCAATCTGCTCCGAAAGCAGATTCGTGAAGCACTCAGCATGGTTGGCGCAGAATAACTCAATCAGCAATTGCTGAACTACACAACGCTCAAGTGAACCTTGAGCGTTGTTTTATTGCGCACTGTTCAAATCAGAGCAGCAGCCACCACATTACCAGGGCAGTCAGCATCAGGGTCACTAATCCAACGCCAACTGACAGTGCGATTAACTGAGTTTGTGTAATGCGTCTTCCCGTTGCCGACGTCCTGCTGGTCTTGCGGGTGGTGGATGAGCAGCGTGCCACATCTTTAAGCGTATCCACTTCCGATGGTGCCCGGTAAGGCATACGCATCACATCAGAAGTGGAATTGATGCGATAAGGCAACGGGCTGACGCTGCGTGGTCTTGCTGAAGGGCGTGAACTGCTGGTTTGAAGTAATTGTCTGACCATCGGGCTGGGATAAGGCACTTCCTCATCAGAAGGTGGTGGTACTTCTTCTGTCATAAATGGCAGAAGTGCCTCAACCACATCGTAAGGCTGCATGTAACGGTCGCTCGGCTTCTTGGCAATCATCTTAAAAATGATGTTGTTGATTGCCTCAGGCAAATCTGGGCGAACAGTCTGAATCGGATCGGGATACTTTGTCTGATGCCATACCAGTTTCTGTGGAATACTGCCTTTGTGAAAAGGAGCTCGGCCAGCGAGCAGGAAATACAAGGTGCAGCCTAAGCCGTAGATATCGGACCGGATATCTGCTGAACTGACATCCAAAGCCTGTTCCGGTGCTATGTAATCAGCAGTGCCAAGTACGTTACCTGCATCATAGATTCTGGTGAGTTGATCCGTATCACCTTCAAATAAACGTGATAATCCCAGATCCAGCAGTTTCACATTACCTTGGCGATCGACGAGAATATTGGCTGGCTTAATGTCACGATGAATCCAGCCTATGTCGTGAGCATGTTGTAAAGCCAGAGCAGTGGAAATCGTGTAGTGCAGGGCACGAGCTAATGGCAAACCCTTTTCGGGAAAATGCTTGGAGATCAACCGTTCAAGGTTGACGCCATCCACGTACTCCATCACCATGAAGTGGACGCCGGAATCACAGCCCAGATCAAATGCTCGAACAATATTGTTGTGATCAAGTTGGGCAATAGCTCGTGCTTCACGCTGGAATCGTTCGAGTGCACCGGGTGCTTTGACTTTCTCTTCAGGCATAACCTTGACTGCAACAGGTCGTTTCAGTGAAGTATGCTCGCAAAGATAAACAGCCCCCATCCCACCTTGGCCGATCAATTCGATCAGCTTGTACTTCTTTCCAAGATAGAAACGTCGCCAACGACCCTGCAATAACTGCTTGGATTGAAAGTAGGAGAGCAATCCTTCCTGGTACAAGTGGTGCGCAACCTGTTCGGGCCTTTCCAACGGTGGTTCGATGGAGGAAAGTCGCTCGATGAAAGCATTCAGTTTCTCGTCGTCGAGCACATTACTTTTGCGCACGACATCAAGGAAACTGTCTATGTTTGTCACGACAGCCATGATGCATTCCAGCAAGGCCGGGCCAATTGGTACAGGTACAACTTGGTGTGGGTGGCCTGCTTGAAAAAAGTCTTATCCTATTTTGGCTTATAATCGCACAACTTGGCAAGGGGAGGTTGAAGGATTATTGCAAATGCATTACGCTCGTAGCGTAATTACAATAACAACACGGTTTATTGGGATGAAAAATGAATATCTGGTGGGTTAGTTTGGGAATTGGTATTGCAGGTGGAATAGGAACTTTATGTCGATTTGGGATGTCTGAGTTAGGAGAGCGAATTTGGGGTAAATCTTTCCCCTTGGCCACGTTGTTAATTAACCTTATCGGCAGTTTCCTTTTTGGTTTGGTATATGCATACGGATTAAGGGGTAATCTCAGTGTTGAAATGAAAGCTGTAATATTGACCGGTTTTTTAGGTGGTTTTACTACCTTTTCCTCTTTTGCGTTCCACAATCAGCAGATGCTGGCTCAGCAGCAATGGACCCTGTTTGCTGCCAATCTACTGGTTCAGAATGTAATCGGTATCATAGCAGTATGGCTGGGCATTCGCTTGGTTGATCTGGCAATGCCCGCACTTCCACCCTTGCAGCAGTAAACACCCGAGAGCTTATGAATCCTGCCTGCCGTGAACGTTACCAGCGCGCCGTTGATGCAGCACATGATGCCGGCAAGCTGGCACTCCAGTACTTCGATAACCATGTTACGGTGGAATGGAAGGAGAATGATACGCCGGTGACCGTAGCGGATCGTAAAGCTGAGGAACTTATCCGTTCGCGTGTGCTGGGTTTGTTTCCACAAGATGGTTTTCTGGGTGAGGAATCTGGCAAGGTTGCAGGCAGTTCAGGATTTCACTGGATCATTGACCCCATCGATGGCACGCGCAGCTTTGTGCGTGGAATTCCACTCTGGGGAACGTTGATTGGTCTGGAGTATCAGGGGGAACCGGTTGCAGGGGTATGTTTTCTTCCTGCTTTTGGAAAAGAAGGACAAACATTCCATGCGCTCAAGGGTCATGGTGCCTATCGAGACAGCACGCGAATATGCGTTTCCCAAGTGGATGCCATGAAAGACAGCCAGGTCTTTTATTCAAGTTTGAGTTGGTTCATGGCCAGCGAGATGAAGGATGCATTTCTGGATATCGTGGGCCAATCACAGCGACAGCGCGGGTTCGGCGATTTCTACGGCTTCATGCTTGTCGCTCAGGGTTCGGGCGAGATGATGATTGAATATGGCGTCAGTCCATGGGACGTAGCTGCCCTGTTACCCATCGTGGAAGAGGCGGGTGGGATGTTCACAGATTGGGATGGCAACCGTACCATCTATCGTCCAGATATTCTTGCCAGCAATGGTGTGTTGCACCAAGCTACTCTGCAGCAGATGAAGGCGAAGCGATCCAGTCAGTTCCAGCCAGCAGATATCAAGCATCGGCAACATATTACTTGAGATTAGCATCAGCTAACTGATTGGTAAACCTGCCTGACAATTTCCAGCTTATCTGCCCAGCGGTGATGTGTTTCGATTTTAGTCTGCCCTTGCTGGCCAAGTTTTTCTCGAAGAGATTGACTGTTTAGCAACTGTTGAATTGCATCAGTTAGTGCATGAACATCGCCACATGGTGTAAGTAATCCATCCTGTTCATGCTGTATTACTTCAGCTATTCCTCCCGCTCGATACCCTACGCATGGGATGGCATTGGCCCAGGCTTCCAGCAGCACCAGGCCAAAAGAATCAGAGCGGCTGGGCAACGCGAAGACGTCCAAAGCTGCATAGAAATCAGGCTTCGCTTCTTCGGGAAGTACATCGAGTATGCGAACATGCTGCTTGATAGCTTGAGGCAGTGTTTTCCAGACTCGGCGGAAATTAGGCATGGCTGGTCCAGCCAGTATCAGTGTGAATGGCACTTTTCGCTCATAGAGCAGACATGCCGCACGAAGCAGATCGACACTTCCTTTCTCCTCACTGAGGTTAGCCAGATGCCCAATACGCAATAAGCCAGCCGGTAATTGCCAGCGATGATCGGCACGTTCTCGGTTGCTTTGAGTACACTCAGCAGGATCGACCCCCAGCCCCTGAAGAATAATCCTGGATGAATCGATTCCTAATGAAGCAACAGCCTTCTGCTCCAATTGCGTTTGAACAAAGATGCGATCTGCCTGTTGAAGCAGATAACTCAATGGCGGGCTGAGATAGGATTGTCGAGTCGGATTGTTCTCCTGGGTAGTATCTCCCAGATGCAGAAAAGGAGTCAGAAGAAACGGGATATTCAATCGCCTGGCCCAGTAGAGTCCACAATAGAGCGGAAAGGTATATGGGAAGGCACTGGCATGTATGAGCTTCACTCTTTCCCGCGAAGAACTAGCCTTACTCCATAAAGAGGGCAAAGTAGGGCTGGCAGGCAATGTCATTCCTTGTACCCAAGGATGAGGCAACATCGAGAAGGATTTAAGAAATACCTTTCGACCAGGAAAAGTTCTCACCGCATGACGATGGATCTTGACATTGCCAGAGCGGATTGTCCCGGCGGGCAATTTTTGAGCATTGGGTCGCCAGAATGCTTCCAGTGCAAGAGCATTCGAAGTGTGAACATGGACAGGTTTGCCCTGTTGCGCGATATAGTGGGACAACCTGGCAAAATAACTTTCTGCTCCACCCAAGGCGGGTGGAAATCGCTGGATTACATGGATAATGGGTAGTGATGTCATCCCTGACATGGAGGGATTTTACCCTGCCTTGCCTTCCTCATTGATGGCTTTCTCGACGAAGTCGCGAGCTTTACGATCAAAGTCGATGAGTGCCTTTCGCGTTCGATCGATGAGGCCCAACTTTTCCTGAACTTCTTCGCCGTTTCCCAGTGCTTCGCGGGCGGCATTGAGCGTGGCGATGTGTTTCAAGTCGCCTTTGATCATGATAAGCACCGTGAGGTAGTCGCCCCGCTTTTCCAGATCGTCGAGGTATTGCTCAGCTTTGCCGATTTCTTTTTCGATTTCTTCCCAGGTCAGCGCTTTGGTTTTGCTGGACCAGACGGTCAGGGCAAAGGTACGGGCATCCTTGTGATCTTTATCGTTGTATTGTGTTTTCCAGATGCGCTCGATGGCTTTGATGCGTTCCATCACTTTTGGTTGATTGCGGTTCTTCAAATAGCTCTTCTTGTAATTATCGAGTGCAAGGTCGAAGTCGTATTCGGCATCAGCCTGCTTGGCGAGTTTGAGAAACTTACGATCTTCTGTAGGGTTGCGCTCAAGAGCAACTTGTTCATCCATCTGTGCAACTGAATCGGTAAGAACTTTGACTCCACTTTCAGCATTGTCAACAAACCTCTTGGCTTCCTTGTTGTCCTGTGCTGCCTTGCGAACGCGTTCCAGTTCTGTCTTCAACTCATCTACACTTTCCTTTAACCCTTTGGATAGTTTCTCGAGATTGTCAACAGCCTGTTTTTCGCTTCCTTTCCTCATGACATCAATGTACATCAGCTTATAGTCGACTTCGTAATTATCCTTCATCACGGTAAACTTCTTCAACCAGCGTTCGTACTCGAATTTCGTATCATCCAGAATCGCGGCATCGCGATTACCACTGATCTTGATGACCACCGGCTGATCATCCAGCAAAGGCACTGGCGCATCAGTTTTGCCTACACCTGCAATCTGTACACGCACGAAGGCGACATGATAAATCGGATCTTTCGATGAAATACGACCCTGTGTATCGGTGGTTCCCAGCGGTTCCGATGCTGAATTCTCATAGCCACCTGGAAAATGGCTGACACTGTAGCCGCCGATGGGATTATTGTCCTGATCAAGCACTCGCAACTGGAGTGGCACGACACGCGTTCCTAGTTTAATGGCACGGAAGGTGACCGTTTGCCTGTCTTTCGCAAGTGGATTGCTCAAACGGCTGAATAGCCTGGCAGTCACCAGGCCTTTGACAGCATCCACATTGGTGATATAGGCCAGTGTTTCCGGTAGGCGGGTTGCAGTATAGCCATTGGCGCTGCGGCGAACCTGCACCAGTGCCATGACTTCACCCTGCACCATGCGAATGGTTTCAGGTACACCCAAGCCTGCCGCTTGCATCTGGATGCGAAGTGTCTGATTGTTGACTTCCATGACTTCGCCTACATGGCCAAAATCCTGTGCAACCTGCATTGCAGCCAGTCGGGTAATCCAGTGGCGATCTGTGGTCCTTGATTTCCGCAGAGTACTTACTGTCGCAGTCTCGCCATCTACTTGTCGGCTTTGTACTTCGTACTCACCATCCAGGTAATAAAGTCTTACCAGGTGTAATTTGTTGGGATGTATCTGTTTGGACAGATTATCCAGGTCGCCCCAGCCCCGTTCGATAACTGACTGCATCATTTGTCTGGCAGGGTCAGTATTAGCTTCGCCACCTTCACGATAAATCAATGTGCTGACCTTGGTTGTCCGGCCCAGATCTCGCTGCAGGCTGTCACCCAGGTCGCGGGCAAACTGTTCCACATATACATTGGTTAAAAGAGGGTGTGGCTCGGCATGGATGACCAGCAGTAACTGGTAAGGCTCCTTAAGCCATTCGGTATTGTAGTTTTCCGGTGCTTGTGCCTGCAGAAGGGTGGTGGTGCAAAATAAACTGATCAAAGCAAGTCGTAACATGAGGATCACCCATCCGATGAATCGTATCCGTTTATTGTCGCAGATTTTCCAGGTCTTGCCAGTACCTGGGATAAGTCTTGGCAGTACATCCTGGATTTCTTACCTGCACACCCGGAATACGTAAACCGATCAAAGCCAGGCTCATAGCCATGCGATGATCGTTGTAAGTATCAAATACTGCACCATGCAGCGGACGGGGATGAATGGTAAGACCATCGGGATGTTCATCGACGATAGCTCCAGTTTTACGAAGTTCACTAGCCAGTGCAGCCAGGCGATCAGTTTCCTTGTGACGGATATGAGCCACATTGCGAATAGTTGTTGTCCCTTGGGCGAATAATGCAACCACTGCCAAGGTCATCACGGTATCACTGATGGCATTCATGTCGATATCAATGCCAGTCAACGGAGTACCTTGAACTGTGTTTTGATCGGGAAGAGTGCAACCCATACGTTTCAGAACATGACGAAAAGCTGCATCTCCCTGCATGCTGTCTGCAAGTCCAGGTACAGTCACTCGGCCACCTGTGATGGCTGCTGCTGCCCAGAAATAGCTTGCGCTGGAGGCATCGGGTTCGATGGCATAAGTCCTGGCAGTGTATCGCTGAAGTTTAATCCGGTAACTCAGATCTGGATCATGCATCTCTTCGACATCGACACCCCACTGCTTCATCATTTGAATGGTCAGTTGAACATACGGCTGTGAGACCAAGGCGCCCGGTACATGAATGATCGTTTCCTTGTGTGCATAGCAGGATGCCATGAGCAGTGCGCTGAGAAACTGACTGCTGATGTCGCTCCGAATGCTGACGACCCCACCATGCAATCCTGCAGCATTGAGTTGAAGTGGTGGACAATCAGGCCGTAACTCGGTGGAGATGTTCACGTGTAGGGCACGCAGGGCTTCGAGTAAGTCGCCAATGGGACGTTGCCTCATTCGTTCGACGCCATCGAGACGATATGAGCCGTTACCCAGAGAAAGCATGGCAGTGAGAAATCTGATAGTGGTCCCACTGTTGCCACAGAAAAAGTCCGCATGGGGTTTCCATTGTGAAACTGGAGCGCAAGGAACGGTAATTCGATCACTTTCCCAGTCAGTATGAACAGCAATACCCAAACGCTGAAGTGATTCGACCATCACTTCCGTATCTTCAGACCGTAGTGCATTTTCCAGTTGAGAATAAGAAGGGCCCTTTATTGCTGGCTGTGCAAGAGCAGCCAGGATTAAAGCCCTGTTGGTGATGCTTTTAGATCCCGGAACCTGAACTGTACAAACCGGCGGCTTGGATAATGGTGTAACTGCATACAGATCGTTCATTTTTCACCTGTATCTCATCTTCGGAAAAGTTGCGGAATTTTCCATTGACATGCACTAGACAATGCGTCTATACTCTGTTATAGACAATATGTCTAACGACTCGTGTATCTGGCTCGTTTGAGCCTGTGTCTGCAGGAAGAAGAGTCATGAGATATCCTGATGTCACGGATGCGGAATTGAGCATTCTCGAAGTGCTGTGGAGCCAGCAAAGTGCTACTTTGCGTCAATTGGCAGAAACAGTCTATTCTGAAAAGCCATTGGCTGGTGCACAGGCGACGGTTGCCAAGTTGCTCGAAAGACTGGAAGCGAAGCAATGCATCTCGCGTAAGCGTGGCGACGGACCTCAACAGTTCTATGCTCTGGTAGATCGCGATTCCCTGATTGGCTGGCGCTTGCAGACAGTTGCCAATCAGCTCTGTGAAGGATCGTTATCACCTTTGCTAACCAATCTCGTCAAAGCTGGAAAACTAAGTGCTCGCGAAAGAAAAGAATTGTCGAATCTACTGGCCCAGGTAACTCAACAGAAACCATAAGGCCAACAGGCAAAAGGGAGTCCGTGTATGACTATCCTGTTTGAATGGCTCATCAGCAATGCCATCACAGCCTCGCTGCTTGCTCTGTTGGCTATGGTGATCACGAAATGCTTCCCGCGACGACCCGCACTCAGTCATGCCTGTTGGCTACTGGTGCTTATCAAGCTGCTCACTCCGCCCGTGTATCATGTTTCATTGAGTGCTCCACAACAAGTCACATCGTCAAATATTCTGAAAGCACCTGTTCTGACAGAATCGGCTATACCTCCCACATCAACCCCTGCACCATCTGCTGATACTTCCACAGCGTTGCCTGCATACTGGTTTGAGTTTGATGATACGGCTATGACTCAGGAAGATAGTGCATTGGAAATGGCATATTCTGACCAGTTGCCAGCCATCACGGAACCGTTGCCTGTTGTCGCCACCATCGACAAGACGGTAGAAATACAGCCTATAAGAGAAAACCAAACGCAATATCTGGGCTTAACGCAATGGTGGAATGAACATGGTGAAAGAGCCTTGTTCTGGACTCAGATCGTGGTGCTGGCCGTATCTGCATTACTATTGATACTCACGATGGTCCGCGTCATACGCTTCGAAAATCTGTTACAACTGGCCACCCCTGCCCCTGATGCAATACAGCAGATGGCACGACACATGGCATCACTATGGGGAATAAAAGCCAACCCAAGAGTTGTTATGGTATCGGGAAAAGTAGGGCCATTGCTGTGGCAACGCTGGCAGCAGCCTTTGATTGTTTTGCCTCGTGGTCTGGTAGAAGCAATGTCAGAAAGCGAGTTGAAAACAGTTCTCGCTCATGAATTAAACCATTATCGTCGTGGCGATCATCTCTGGCGTTATCTGGAGTTGGTTGCTGTGACACTCTACTGGTGGCTTCCAACAGTCTGGTGGGTCAGTCGACGATTGCGCCAGTCTGAAGAAGAATGTTGCGACGCAGGAGTGGTGGCAACGTTACCCGACGGGGTTACGAATTATGCCAGTGCTCTCGTGCGCAGTTTATCCTTTGTGACTGAACCTGCCAGTCCTTGTCCCGCCCTCAGCAGCGGACTGGGGCCAGTCACATTACTGAAACGGAGACTTCACATGTTACATGCTAATGTTGAGCGCAAAGTAGGAATACGAGGCTGGTTTTTCCTGATGGCAGTTGCAGTGGTTGCACTGCCTTGGGGAATCAGCTGGGCTGATGATGATGATCCCCCACCGCTGCCCCGAAGAGAGGCAAGAAGACCAGAGGCTCGTCAGGATGACCGGGCAGAGCGGAAAGACCCGGTGAGAGTAACTCGCCCGGCTGATCCCGCTGCTGCAGCTATTCCTCCATTTGCTCCCGGGACACCAGGTTTGCCCACCATGCCTGCACCAGTGCAAGCACCGGCACGCGCTGGCGTGGCACATGCCGCACCAGCTGCACCTTCCATGCCAGGCTTTCCCGGACAAGGTGGATTCGGGATGAATGAAGATATGCGAGCCGGGCTGGAAACAGCTGTCAAGCAGGCAGAACTCGACCTGAAAGTCCGACGCATTAAGGTAAAACAGACTGAGAATGCAGTCAGACAGCGGGAAGCCGATCTTGAACATGCTAGAAGAATGCAGGAAAAGGGAACCATTTCATCAACTGAAGTGCGAGAGAAACAGAATCAGCTGGATAACGCTAAGATTGAACTAGAACTGGCCTTGGTAGAAGTGGAACGTGGCGAACTCTCGCTGGAAGTAGCCAGACAGCGCAGCAGAACCCTGTCTCGCCAGCCTCAACCATTTGGTGGTCCTTTTGGAGGAGTAACCGCCCCTGTGCCGCCGGGAAGAGAAATCCCTTCCAGTGACGATATGCCACCAACACCTCGAGGTAGAGGTATTGGCGGAGCAGCTGGTGGTTTAGGTGGTTCGTTACCACCTGCACCTGGTGGAGCAATTGCTGGTGGATTACGAGGATTCGGGTCGCTGGGTAGTAGAGGCTCGGGTTCACCTGATGCATTTTTCCGCAATTTTGATCGACATAATACGGGCAAAATCCGTCGCGAAGATGTGCCTGACTGGATGCGAGAGCGTTTCTTTGAAGTGACTGATACCAATAAAGATGGTATTGTAGATCAGGAAGAATTTTCCGCTAATTACAACAAACTCTGGGAACAAGGCAATCGCACTGGTGGTCCAGGTGGTGGAAGAGTCACAGCTCGCAATAACATTTCCGATGGTGCGGGCCGGCGCGGAGCAGATCGTGATCCTCGCGATGACCGTATTGAGCAACTGGAACGAGAATTGCGTGAAATGCGCAAGGCACTGGAAAATATGAAGAAGCCTGACGGTACCCGCTAAGCGTGAGACTATTTCCATTCAATGATCAGTGCGATTTTGCACTGATCATATTTGCATTGGAGACACGTAACAATGACAGGTGATAGTCACTCGACAATAGTTTGTTGCAAATCAGTTGATTCAATGGTCTAATCAGCATTCATCCTCAGGAGAATCAACATGGATCAGAACAAAAATGAAGCGTCTAGTGCTATCATTGGCCACGAGCCTTACGAATTTACTCCAGCACAGAATGAAGTGATCGGTGAGTTAGGGAATTCCCTGAAATGGGTTTCCATCCCTATCTTTGCACTAGGTGCATTTTGCCTGATGAATTTTATCTTTTTCCTGATGCTGGCATTCAAGACAGGTAACCTGACCAACTGGCACAGCTTCGCTGTCGGCCTGCTTCTGATCATGCAGTTTCTGTTCTTCCTGTTGATGGCTCGATGGACAACTACAGCATCACTAGGCTTTCATGCCATTACACAAACCAAAGGCAAGGATATCAGCTTTCTGATGATTGCTCTCAACAATCTGCGTGCGATGTTCAGCGTGCTGGCATTTTGTGTGAAAGCGTTTCTGATCATCAGCATCATCTCGCTGATAATGAATCTGATTCATTACTACAATTCAGAGCCTCTCGTTAAGCCAACACCGGCAGCAACCAGCCCCACCCCATCCAATCAAGCTAAGTAATCAAAAACCCTCTTGTCTCATTCAACAGGACAAGAGGGTTTATTTCATTCAGAAAACCAGACAGTTACAGTTGTCCATCCAGTCCCAACTGATGGAAGTAATGAGTAGTCTTGGACTGATTCTTAAGCAACCAGTCGATGGAAGGTTCATTCTTCATTGCCTTGGTGATGACTTTTACTGTTGCTTCGCGATGCACATCAAAAAGTGCCAGATGATCGACTTTGTCAACACTCAACACCGAGGGATCAAGCCACACGCTGTAAATAATACCCAGTTCATTCGCCAGTTTTTTGGGGTATCACTTTCTTGCGGACTGCATCCAGCACACCATTGGCGATGGCAGCCTGCACCGTTCCCATGAGGATATTCGTATAGCGGTTGTCCTTCACGGTTACTTTGCTGACCATGAGGGTAGCTGGTTTCACTTGAGCATCACTGTTGAGGATGGCGAAAACCTTCGTGTGCCCTTTAGTCTGGTCGCCGAGCAGCGTGGCAATGGCCTGACCGACGTGGCCGTCAAGTGCTCCCAGTATTATTTCAGGCTCTGCACAGAGATAATCTTTATCGCCCTCTACCAGTGCCTCAGCTGTTCGCATTACAATTCGTTTTGCCATGTCGTACCTTTCATGAACCATTTCTCAGACTGACGATGTTATAACCAGGTTATGATTGGGCTTAATGGACTAATACTTGTAGGACGCAGTGCCAACAAAGCCTGATACTGGAACACGATCAAGGGGTTATTCCTGTAGTTGATGCGTGGATCATTGATGGCGCCGGTAAGAGGTGGTACTCGGCGAATCAGGTCAATGCGTCCACCATTGACACCAAGTCCACCCAGGTCAAGGACACGATCACCACTGCGAAGTCCAGGACGTACATCATTGCAATTGTCAATGAGGATCAGATCAAAACCGGTGCCGGCATACATGGCATCACGGCCGCCTGCTCCGTAGATCGTATCATCACCAGCTTCGCCGAAGATACTGTCGTCTCCTTCGTTGCCAATGAGGATGTCGCTGCCCAATCCGCCGAAGAGGTAGTCGTTGCCAAGTCGCCCTTCAAAGCGGTTGAACTCGCCCGCTCCAAAGAAGGCATCCGCCAGGCTACTGCCGACGATGTTCTCAATGGTGCTTTCGCTGGCGTTCGCCATGGCAATGCGACCAGCCGCCCCGGGCAAGGTCAGTGCGCCGTTGAACAGTCCCGAAGCTGTTTGGTTTCGCATGCCGAGAACGCCGGGCGGTAGTCCAGGCGTTGGAGTGTTAGGTCGCTGCTGACCTGGCGTTAGTGGCGAGTTGATGGGAATAGGTGTTGGGCGAAGATTTACCAAGGCTGCGATGGTACGCTGGCTGTAATCGAGCGTATCGATACCATCGCCACCATTAATGAAGCCGTTGTCGAGGAGACGGCCATTGATAAAGCTGAACTGGTCGTCGCCTGCTTCGCCATTGAGGTTGATAATGCCCGGCGTGGCACCAGCCGTTGATTGAATAAAGAATCGATCGCGACCTGCACCGCCATTGAAGTTAGAGGTTGAGGTGGCAGGGATGGAATTAGCGCTGGTGGCAGTGATCTGGAACTGGTCATCACCATCATGGCCGTTGATGGTCATGGAAGTTTGCAACGTGTGGCCTTGCAGTTCGACATTGTCGTTACCTGAACCAAGGTCAAGTTGCATCACATTGCCCGAAGTGGAAGGATGAGTGTCGGGTGTAATGGTGATGATACCAATGGGTATGTTCAAACCACCATAACGGGTGACCTCAGTAACAGAGTTACGCCTGATGAGGTAATCGTACCCGGTCGTTTGCCCTTGCTCCTGAAGGAAGGTTTCGAAAAAATTAACTTCTAGACGGCTCTTGATATCGTCGAGCGTCTGGGCTGCGTTGCCCACGGTAAGCACAGAATTTGCCACATTACCTACGACAATGGTTCGGTTCCGATTGACATCAATCGGATTGCCAAGTGTAGAGACTACATGCCAGTTATTGACGGCTCCACCATTGGCCAGGAGAGTAAATCTGTCTGCAGGTAGATTTGCTGAAGTGTAGGTGATGACAGCAGGTGCGAGATTCGTTACTGCAGCATTCGTAATAATCACATTGTTGTTAGGGGTGGGCGTGGTGACATCGTAGAGCAGCAGTCTATCAACCGATCCACTTCCCATATCGACATCAACAGGAGCAAGGATGTTATCGAGATTGCCCACCAATCCGACGAGCCCACCCGTCATGGCCAGTGAATGCAACTGCACCACATCGGCTCCACTACCCATGGATGCATTGATGTTGCCGTTGTTGGCGCGGATGGCAAGAAAGTCGATGTCATCATCCCCGCTGATGTCTGTGATGCCGGTGCCTGTGGTGATGACCATGATATCATCGGAACCATCGCCGCCGCACACGGTCAGATTCGCTGAGCCGGTGTTGTTAATGGTGAAAATATCATTGCCCTGCACGCCTGCAAGTGACATGTTCACAGCGGCAATGCTATTGATGATGAATGTATCGTTGGTTGTTCCACCAATGATGTTCTGAATGCCGGTGAAGCCTGCTGTCAGCAGCACACTGATAGTGCCTGTACCGCCACCCGTAATAGTGTAAGTTCTAGCTGCATTGTCACCGTAAATGGTGTTGCTGCCAGTTCCGCCATCAATACTACCGGTTAGTGTGCCGGGGGTGAGGAACCAGAAACGGTCATCGCCAGCGCCACCAGTCAGATTCTGTATATTCGTAAACCGTGTGGCAGGCGCTGCCGGGGTGACAATACTGATCGGACAGGGAATGGGGTCAGGCAGCAGTGGAGTCACGCTGCCGATAAAGAGTGTATCGATGGCCCCGCTGTTGGGACCCGTGATGCTGAAGGTGTGTCCAACGGCAATGTTGATGATAGTGTTCGTCCCCGCAGCACCATCAATATCACAGTTCAGTTGGCCCGCTGCTTGGAATGTGAAAACATCAATCAGAGTGCCGCCCACCAGATCACCGAAACCGGCAAAGGGCAGGGCATTGATCGTTCCAGAATCGATGGCAGTAATCTGCCAATCGTTATTGAGATTAGCTCCAATCAGCGTGCTGCAGGTACCCGGAGCAGAGTAGCCAATGAAATTGTTGATGTTGAAGAAATTGCCACCGATGGCCGTCGCAGTGCTGTTGCTTAGATTAATGGTGACTGCAGAGCCATAGTTGGAATAATCGAGCGTATTGGTGCCACCAGCGATGCCATCAATATTGCCTGAAACAAAGCCTGCTGGAAGGAATGCAAAGCGGTCGTTGGCAGTGCCACCGGAGAGATGTTCATAACCACTGAACTGGATGACACCCTGGTAAACGCCACCTTCTGCTGCCAATGTGCCTGTATCAGTTCCTGTCAGAGTGAACACCTGATTGAAATCAGGGCCATCGAGTTGATCATTGTTAAATCCAAAATCAACGGCCTGCACGCCTGCAACCGGCAAAGCAGTTGGGCTGGTGAAATTGAACAGCAGGATGTCATCACCAACACCGCTATTGATCAATACCTGGCTGTTGGATTGCAAAGTGCCCGTAATGGTTCCGATGGCGCCTGTGCCATTGAGCCCAAAACCCATGGTTAGAACATTCGCGCCAATTATGCCAGATGCCGTTACTGTCAGATTAACGCCAGCAAACAGATTTAACTGACTGGCACCGGTCATGCTTCCCAGTACCGTAATATCCTGGCCAGTCACCAGCGAGATATTCTTGCCGGCAAGGGATGCTGATCCAACCGATTCCGATCCACTAATCTGCATGCCACCAGTGTTAAAACTATCACCAATGGTCATCAGACCTGCAGAGTTCAGTAGTGCAAATTCAGCGTCACTTATTCCGTAAGTAACTCCCAGAGATCCTACTGCAGTTCCGATTCCTATGACGGCATTGCCTGGTGTGGGAATCAGATTGATATTGCCTGCTCCACTGTTAACCGCTTGGGTTACAGCCAGGTCTGGTGATGTCAAGGTAACTGCACCGCCAGTCGTTGATATGCCATTCATGCCATCGACAACGCCGATGGTGAGCAAGGTACTGTTAGTAAAGCTTAATGGTGTTCCTGTAGTAGTACCGGCCAATGTGCCTACTGTGTTTGCGTTATTGAGAGTTACACCGCCAGGAGCTTCCAACGCAAGCTGTCCAACTGTTAGCGTACCTGGAGCCATTGAACTGATATTAGCAGCGGTGATCAGGTGCAGTGTGTTGAACAGAGCTGGGCTAACTGCTGCGGTAATGGTGATGGCACCCGCGGTTGCATTGCCGATAGTAACTACACCAGCTGCAACGCGATCGAGTTCAAAATCGGTCAGCCCTAGATTGCTGCCTGTGCCATTGGTGCCGAGGTCAATCGGACGGCCAACGGAAACAGTTTGAAAGGTAACGCGAGCAGTGCCAGCATTGATAATATCCTGAACATCAACAATCTCGACATCATCTGCATTGATCGTAATGTTGCCACCAACTCCGCCTGCAGTGGTCAGGTTCACCAGATCGGTGCGAACCCCAAACAAACCGGGGGCTGGATTGTTGCCCGTGTTGAGTTCAAATTCGCCACCGGGGCCTGTAGTAATGGTGATAGTTCCGCCAAAGGTGGCCATGCGGCTGTCGCGGGTATTGGTCTGGATCAGTCTGATATCGCGACCTGCTGCAGCAATGAGATTACCTGAAACAAATCCAGCACCGGCATCTACATAGGTATTCTCATCGACGATGATGTCGCGACCTGCATTCAGCGTGACATTATTCGCAGCACGGACATCACCATAGTCGTTGAATGGGTTGGCATCGCCATTGGAGAAGCCAAACCGGAGATCACGACCTGCATTTAGAACGATGGCACTGCTCGATGAGGCGATGGCTGCTTCAAAAGGTGCACCACTGGAACTGACAGGATTGCCACCGCTGGTAATCAGATCGATGCCAACATTGATGGTGACTTGCCCAGGCGCCTGGATGATTTCACTAAAGTTCAGAACCTGAATCGTGCCTACTGCGTTGAGTTCGATATTCCCGGTTGCCCCAGTGTTCCTGATTCCCAGCACACCCGGTGCGACATTGCCAACATCAAAACTGCCTGCATCAGAAAGAAAAATTCCGCCTGTAAATGTTGCAGCTTCGATGAAATTTACATTGGTTTCGAGGCTGCCAATGGCGCCTGAAGAACCTATGCCGGTCGCAGCTTGCAAAAGCAGGCGATCAGAAACCAGATTAATGGTACCTGCAGGGGGATCATTATTGTCAACAATGGCAGCGTTAACTGAGGAAATACTGATCAAACCCGAAGCAGTTACCGTGTTGAGAAAAACAGTGCCTTGGGCAACAAGAGTTGCATCACCAGCAGGCACATTGATGTTTTGGACAGTAACGGAATCGAGTTCATTCAGGAAAATGCTGCCAACACCAGTTGAAACCGCATTAAGTGTTCCTGCGTTGATATTGACCGGATTTACTGCTGTACCAATACTGGTGCCAGTATTCAGATTAACATTGGAACCCTGCAGTAGACCACCTGCACTTCCAGTGATCACGCCGGAAGCGTTAACGGTGATATTGCCAGCAGTCTGGAAGGCACTGCTGACATTGACTGTTTCAGCAAACATGGTTGCTGAGTTGCTGACTAGATTAACAGGGCCATTGAGCAGGATGGTGTCGTTATCAGCGTTTCCGTCAATCAGAAGGGTCGCAGTCAGATCAAGTGCAGGCGCAACACTTGAGAACTGCATGGTATCGTTGCCATCGAACAGGTTGATGGTGAGTGAACTGGTTGGATTCTGAAAGACTGTGGTTTCAAATGTGTTGTTCATGCTGCGCAATTGCAGGATATTGTTGCCTGCTATGCCTTCATCTTCGAGGATGGCATTGTCATCAGTGCTTGGCAGGTTGAACACCAGATCAGCAATGGTGAGTCCGCTGATGTCGATGGGTTCCAAGCCCTGGAACTGTACCAGTTCGCCATCTAGCAGGATGATGCCGTCGCTGAGGTTGAAAAAATCGACCGATGCTTGGGTTACTGCTGCTCCACCAGTGATGATCAGCTTGTCGCCTGGTTTGGTTTCCGGCGAGTTGCCATTGAAGGTGATGAATTTCGTGAAGGAACCCAGTGAACGATCCACGGTAAGTGTATCTTCGCCATCAAGAGTATTGACAAGAATACTGACTCCCGTGGCTGCTCCAAAGGGAACGGTTACCGTGTTCGTATTGTCGCCCGAAGCACCCGGTATGGTAGTAGTGAGGATAAGGTTTGGATCCTGAATAATCCAGCGGCTGTTGGCATCATCTGACCAGATGGTCAGGGTATCGTGATTGGATGAGCCATCGTTATCGGTACCAATGTCGGTGATGTTCAGGTTGCCAAAAAAATCGACACTAATCAGAGTATTGGCAGGTGTCAGTCGGTCTTCCAGATATTCGAATGAGAGTTTATGATTGTGTGTTGTGCGATTTGCCCTGAAGACGTTAGATACTGTGCCGGAATTGCGACGTAGCCAGCGGGAAAAGCAACGACGGAGAAAGGACATGGAACACCTGTCAGTGGTTGATGTAATAAGCAAGAAGTATTCAGCAGGCGACAATCTAACATAGGTTATGAATATTGACAAAACATATTGCCCATCTTGTCTATTTTAACAGATCTGGAGATAGCATTCGGCGCGTAGTTAAATTCGCTACAACTTGCATAAACCGAAACAACGACTCAAATTGAGTTCTTTCACAGAACGCTTGTTCGATGTTATGAGTCTGGCGCACTGATGAAGTTCGTAATGCCTGATCTATAAAGAGCCAAATGGAAAAGACCCTCAAACAGGGAATGTTATTTGGATTGACAGCATATGGACTATGGGGAGTTATCCCCATCTACTTCCGAATGCTCACGGACATTACCAAATCGTACGAAATACTTGCACATCGCGTTGTCTGGTCAGCCCTGTTCCTCATATGTATCCTCGTCATGATGAATTCTCAATGGGGAACCGTAATCAGTGTATTCCGAAGACCACGAATGCTCCTGACACTCCTGTTGAGTTCAGTGCTAATCGCACTCAACTGGTTTGTTTACATCTACGGCGTGGAAACCAAGCGGGTGGTGCATTGTTCGCTGGGCTACTTTATAACCCCACTGGTGAATGTTGCCTTGGGTGTTATATTGCTCAATGAAAAAATCCGGTTCTGGCAGGGCATTGCACTTGGATGTGGAGTTGTAGGTATGCTCCTTATGGCCAGCCTGGCTGATTCCTTCCCATGGATCGCACTCAGCCTGGCAGCTACTTTCAGTTCGTATGGTTTGATGAGAAAACTGCAACCTGTCGACACGTTAACCGGTGTGACTATTGAAACATGGATACTGGCTCCCATCGCAGTTCTTTATCTGTTCATGCAGGGAACAGCGTGGCAAACCTCAAGTCGACACGAACATTGGCTTTTGATTCTCTCTGGACCAGCAACCGTCATTCCACTTTTCTGCTTTGGACAGGCAGCACGACTCTTGCCTTTATCCACGCTTGGTTTTTTGCAATACCTATCGCCAAGTATGCAGTTTCTGGTTGCGGTTTTCTATTTTCATGAACCTATGAACACCATGCAGGCAATGGCTTTCGCAGTTGTCTGGGTTGGCTTGTTGATCTATTCTTTTGATCTAGTACTTGCACAAACGGGTAAAAAGAGGATTAAAAAATTGAGCAAAGGCGAATAATATGGGACGATTAGCTAAAATGGACAGAATTATTTTGGTAGAATAACATCAGAAATGTTGATTTTGACGAAAATTCTATCACGCATTTGCATGCTCGAATTGGTAACCTATAGTAGTGTGGATTGTTTCCAGAGGCAGGGATGGTCTCTTCGTACCAGACACGGTTGTTGATGCAGGAGGTTTCTCATGCGTCGTCCATCACAAAATAAACACCGCGCTGGAGTTGCAGTAGTTGAAACTGCAGTTCTTCTGCTGCCTATTTTTATCTTCACGCTGTTTGGGGTCTGGGAAGTTGGTCGTCTATTGCAGACGCATCAGATTGTATCCAATGCAGCCAGAGAAGGTTCCAGGCAGGCTTCTACTGGGCAAAGAACCTCCAGCACGAATCACCCTGAACTGCCTTTCAATGCAGACTACGAAGTTCAAAAGGCTGTAGAGAACTATCTTCGCAATTCAGGTTTGCCTCTAACTGACTCAGGCGGTGCAACCGTTTTCACGGTTCGTGTGCAAAATGTTTCTAAAGGTCTGACTGCAGATTATCCCACTGGCACAACGCCTGCACAGGACCCGGTATCCAGTAGTGTGCAGGATATCAATAATGGCAATGATGTGTTGCTGGTAACGGTAACCTATCCCTACAGCATGGTGCGGTGGTCGCCTGGACAATTTTTTGTTCCCAATAACCGGATGATTTCCATTACATCACGCTGGTACAGTCTGAAAGATATCCCCATTGTGGTGGATACCAATATCCCCGGGGCACCTATTCCATAAGGGGAATCCATGCGATTAGCACAGTTAAAATACAGGAAACGACGAGGTGGGTATACGCTTGAAATGGCGTTTATGCTTCCACTGGTTTTGCTGTTTCTCTTTGCCATTCTGGAATATGGCCGATATGTGATGACCCGCAATCAATTGGAAAATGCGGTTCGTGAAGCAGCACGAGTTGCTGCAGCACGCACGAATGATCGTACAACTGCGGAGATCACGGCCATCGTCAATAATTACATGGCACTCTACAACGTGCAGGTAAGCTCACCTGTGGTTGCGGTATTCAAAGCGGATCCTGTAACCAAAACACCACTGGATGCCAATGATATTCCAACCGTGATTGCCAATGCCCCGTTTAACAATGCCAAGTTCGGTCAGGGAATCTGTGTGCAGGTGACCGGGACTTACAACACTCTTTTCGGTGGCATTGCATTAAATCAACAGACGAGTGCCAGAATTGGCGCTTCGTTTCCGGTGAACGTCTTTTCCATCATGTACAGTGAAGGAAACTAGCACCAGTCTTTGAATTGGAAGATAGGTACATTGCAACAATTGGCTGCACCGCCTTGCAGCCAGTGACAGAGAAAGACAGGACCATCATGACTCTATCACATCAGTTTTGGCATCGCAATTTGCGAACGCGACCAGGCGCCATTATCGTTCTTGCCACGTTGACACTGGTGGTGATATTCACCTTTGTTGCCCTGGCGATTGATTTGAGTATGAAAGCACTGGCTCGTAACCAGTGTCAGAATGCAGCCGATGCTGCAGCAATTACCGGGGCCCGCTCTTTGACAGGTGACCCTTCAACGGGTTATAACCTGGCCAACGTGCTGCCTAATTCGCAGGCAGCAGCCGGGAACAACTACATCCTCGGACAGGCTATCAACCCTTCTACCCAAGTCTCCATCACACCAGGACATTATTACTACAACCAGGCAACAGCAAGCTTTGTGGCCTCCACCGATCCTGGTGCTCCTGCTATCAACATCACTCCCTTGCCTCCTAATACTCTGGTGAAGGCTGATGTAACTCACAATGCGCCGAGTTATTTTTCCCGCATCCTCGGCTATACCTCGATGAATACCCAGGCGACTGCAACAGCCATTCACAGACCACGAGATATAGTCATGGTGGTGGACTTTTCCCACTCCATGGCCTTCGACAGCTTAATGGCTACGCCACTGGCGAATACCAGTAACACCATTGACCGCACCAATACGCAGTCAGGCACCACAGAAAATCCAACCATGGGACATTATTCCCATGCAACTCGATTTCCGCTTCGGGGCACTACGCCGTTTCAGCACATTACGGGTGAAATTGTCGGAGTGAATAATCTCTTTGCGGAAGGCCCAGGTGGAGATCCGCCAGTCGTTGAAGATTTTTATCAGGATGCTGCTCCGTTTGGAAATACCACCAAGGCATTCAATAAAAACGATACTCCGGGTGGTGCAACCTACTTGCGCAATGCTTCCAACAACTTCTACATTGCTCGCAATGTCAATGAAGTGGTAAACCGCGCGGTTGGTTCAACATCCACAACAGTGGCTGCACCTTTTGACAATATGGATCCTGCTTCAAGTACTGCAGGTTATGGTGTTAATTTCAAGAGTTACATTGAAGGACCCGGATATTGGGGCAAGACTTTCTTCATCTGGCCACCTGATCCTCGTGGTTCAACGATCCCCAACGATATTTCAGCATCCAATGATGCTAAAGACTGGAGACAGCGATTTTTCATCGAAGATGATGCAGGAGAAGTGGCAGCTCCACCCCCGCCTCCTCCACCACCTCCACCACCGCCACCTCCGCCTCCGGCAGGTCCACCACCTCCTCCGCCACCACCTCCTCCGCCTCCTCCACCGCCTCCGCCTCCAGGGCCACCACCGCCACCACCGCCACCTCCACCGCCGCCTCCACCACCGCCTCCGCCTCCCCCTGGTGGAACTGACATGGCTTTACAGAGTGTAACAGTGACTTCAAGGCCATTGCGAAATAATGCCTTACTCTGGTATGCACGCACCAACTGGAATACGACCCCTTCACCGGGAACGTACTATCAAGCACCTCAGACTCTAGGCACAGGGACAACAGGAATCGGCACGCCTGTAGCACCTCATACCGTGGTTCGGTTTAATCCGACACGAGAACATAATGTTCAAAACATGAGTGGTGCGACTACACAATCGCTTATTGCCTATAACAATTCTTCTTATCTAGGCGCAGGAACACGGCGCTATTGCATGCGTATCAACTACGATGCTATTTTGTACTGGTTGAAAAACATGGACGGCAATTCGGGAGCAAATCCCTTCCCGAGTGTCATGCGGGCGGGTGGCATACTCTTTTACGATGCTATTCCGGATACTATCACCAGTCCGCGTGGCAACATGCCCACTACGACGCAGGCGCAACGCAACGAACGATTCTGGAAAGAATACATCGATTACGTTCTGGGATTTTACGAGAATAATTCGTCAAATGGTCATCCCTTCCTAGGTGGCGGTACGAGAAGCTGGAACAACCAGGCCATGCGAAAGTCAGGTTATGGTTGGGATATTGGAATTGATGAGACTGCAGCAACTGGTACGAATCAATTCCCCATGGCAAACAACTCGAATCAGTGTGTCATCAATGTTCGTCCGGTTGGTTCTGACGCACGATATATGAACTATCGTGACAGTCCTATGCGACCTAAAACCAGGTATTGGTTTGGTCCGCTGACCATGCTTGATTTCATCGAGAATTATAACTTCAACAGCTATACTAATACAGCTGGCCAGACAGGTTCTCGATTCTGGCTTCCAGGCACCGCACATCAGGCACCGATGTGGCAGCTGAAAGTAGGTGTCCAAACGGTGATCGGCGATGTGCGCAACAATCATCCAAATGACTACCTTGCCGTAGTGGGCTTCAGTGTGCCAGCTTACAACAATGGACCTTCAGGTGGCAGTTCGACAACTCAGCCGGGATACTTCAATCAGGTGCTTTCGCCGCTTTCGCCGTTGTTTAACAACAACTACAAGCGTATGGTGAATTCGATCTGGTTCCCGCGAAAAGTGATTAATTCAACTCCCTACACTGAAATTCACCCATTCGATGCTGCGGGGATGAATACGATTCCACGAGCAATTCGTGGAACGTGTAGTCCCATGGCATTTGCATTGGCCTATAACCAGTTCAGTGGCGAAACCACCATGAAGAATTACAATCCGGTCCCTGCGCCTGATTATGAAGCGGGTGGTAATGGACGAAACGGCGCTCAACGGCTCATCATCTATGAAACCGATGGCGTCTCATCAGCTACTTCATTCCTGCTTGGAACTGAGACGGATTCTTCACATCTGGTGCGCAACCAGCACCGATCCTATTTTAAAGTGCGTTGGCGTGATTCAGGTGGTTCACCCGAATACCCGGATGGCGTGTACGGCCCTGTGGATGATGCAGTTACACAAACCAAAACCATGTGTGACATCATCACCAGCAAAACCACCGATGCCGTGCCCGGCTTTGCTACCAATACCAAGCCTGTTACGATCCACTGTATCGCTTTCGGCAGCTTGTTCGATCCGGCTTATACCGATTCAGCGACCGTAGCGGCTCGTAACAAGGCTCTCGATTTGTTGCAGTACGCTCAGTACAAGGGAGGCACCCAGCCAACGCCTTCCACGGCACTCGAGTCGTACAAGATTATCAATCAGCCAAACTATGCAGATCGTATCGAAGCGCTGCGTCAGGCTTTCAGCCGAAGTATGCAGGATGCCGTTACAGTAACGATCATCCGCTAGACTTCTGGCTGAAAAACATGCTAAGGTTAAGAGGATGGTAAACAGCCATCCTCTTTTCATTCCGCACCGAGCAACTCGGTTGCATTTCGTGCCCAGGAAATGCTCTCGTGAAGGACTCTGTCTGTACCTTTGAACTGCAGCAAGCTGGCAAGACCTATCGTCGCTGGATAGGCCAACCGAGGCAGTTGGAAGCATTATCCAATGCAACACTGCAGGTGAACCAGGGTGAAGTTTTTGCGCTGGTTGGTCCCAATCGAGCAGGCAAAACAACTCTTGTCAAACTGCTGCTCAGCCTTTGTAAGCCTACTTCAGGTTCGGTTGTGCGCTGGGGTGTTCCTTCGTCAGATCGTACGACACTCTCGCGAATTGGTTATGTCCATGAGAACCAGGCATTCCCGCGCTATCTCTCTGCCAGTTCATTGTTGCAGTATTATGGCACACTGACGTATTTGACTGAGGATGTACTCGAAAAGCGTATTCCGCAATTGTTGCAGCAGGTAGGCCTGGCTCGGCGCAGCCAGGAACCCATTCGTGCCTTCAGCAAAGGTATGGTGCAGCGTCTGGCATTAGCTCAGGCGCTCCTCAACGATCCTGATCTTCTGGTACTGGATGAACCAACAGAAGGACTGGATCAGGATGGGAGACAAATGGTGCACGATGTGGTGCTGGAAATGAAGCAGCGAGGTAAAACAATACTTCTGGTGTCGCATGTACTTCACGATATTGAACAGCTATGCGACCGGCTGGGCGTTCTGATCAATGGACGGTTTGCCTACCTGGGTACCATGAAGGACTTCCGGAAAGATCCGACAAATGGTATGGACCGTACCCTTGCAGAAGCCTTGAAACCTCTATATGCGCAACAACAATTATGATCTGAGAAACCATGTACGAAGCAGTTCAACAGAATGAATTTTCACCGCAAGCCTGGCGTGCCTTTACTGCTTTGATTGCGGATACTTATCGCCAGGCACATGCGTCGGCAGTTCTCTGGATCATGCTGACGGTCACGCTGGTCGGATTTCTACTTTGCCTGAGTGTCAGCATGGAAGGGTTTATGACACTAGGTCCCAAAGAAGAAGCACCTGAATTTCTTCCACCCGATGCCCCGGCGCTCTATATGGTGAACGATGTTGTGATGTATCTTGGTGGGATAGGCTCACTATTCCCGGCACTGGGTCAGTCGCACATGCGAGATACCTTCTTTCGTCGGGAAGCAACCCGTACGGGTGTCATTCGTGCTGAAGGAAAGCTGTATCTGGGTTTCGGCATGATCGAAGTAGCACGCACCCGCCAAGCGAGCGATGCGGTCCGTTTTCTGGAGGTGTTGCTGGCTACCACCATGGCAGGCATGGTCGGAATGGTGCTGGCTATTATCTGGACTGCAGGTTTCCTGCCAACTTTTTTGGAGCCTGGTGCAGCTTCAGTGCTACTGGTCAAACCGGTGCCACGCTGGCAACTGCTGATCGGAAAATATCTGGGAGTGGTGATTTTCGTTGGTGTTCAGGTATCGCTCTTTGTTCTTCTGACATGGCTGGCTCTGGGTTGGCGTACTGGAGTCTGGGATTTTCCTTATCTTTTCACTGTTCCAGTCATGACATTGCAGTTTGCCATTTTTTACAGCTTCTCAGTGATGCTTGCAGTTATTACTCGTAACACCGTAGCCTGTGCGTTTGGCACGCTGCTGTTTTTTGCAGCATGCATAGTCATGAACACCGCCCGCCATTCACTGGTCATTCATGCCGGCGAACCGGGATACCTGGCTCATGTTCCTTTGATGGTGGAAGCTGGTTATTGGTTTTTACCCAAGCCAGTTGACCTGGTCATTCTATTGTCAAGCTCTCTCGATGCTGCCAACTACTTCCAGCAGATGTTTGAGTACCATGCACTGCATCAACGCGCAGGATTCTCAGCAACGATGTCGATCCTGGCATCCTGCCTGTTTATGGTTGCCAGTCTGTGGATTGGTGCTGTACAGTTCAATGATGTAGATTATTAAGGAGACGGTACAAAGCTGTTGGTGAAACTTCTTTGGACCATGCCATGCCCCGAGTAAAACACAAGGCGAATTTTCAGCAATCAGCCATGCCAGTCATGCCGGAGAAATCCCAGTTGGCAACTGCGCAGACAGAAAAGTCTACGTCCTCCCCCGTTCGACCGAGCGCCCATCTTTATTTTGTCAATGCACCTGTCGATTTCCTGGTGATAGGACTTGCATCAATCATCATGTACGTGGCGATGGTGCTGCTTTATCAAGGGCAGTCAGTTGTCTGGGCTGGGCAGTTAGCCTTTGCCATGCAGATTGTGATCAATCATCCACATTTTGCTGCAACCAATTATCGTCTGTATCACAACAAGGAAAACATTATGCAGTATCCGATAACTGCACTGGTGATTCCCTGGCTGGTGCTGGCAGCCATGATAGGTTCATTTCTTTCTCCAACATTTATTGCCGTTATTTTCTTCAAGATATTTCTGTTCTGGTCGCCTTACCATTTCAGTGGCCAGACGTTGGGCATCACTTTGATATATGCTCGACGGGCTGGCTTCTTCGTGGGCAAATGGGAACGGTTTACCCTCTCGAACCTGATCTATTCTTCATTCCTGTTTATGACGGCACGAGGCGACATGATAACTGCAGCTTCGGATCTGGTATTGCCTGTGCAGTATGATGTGGAACAATACCGCCTCGGTTTGCCCGACTGGGTGCCCAATGTGATATTGGTCTGGATGATAGTGAATGGCTTGGGCTTTATTACACTGGTAATCAAATGGTGCAAGGAACAGGGCCGCATGATCCCAGCCATTGTGCTGCTGCCCGTTTTCACGCAACTCATCTGGTTCATCCCCGGTTCGTTTTGCCCATCATTTTATCTGTTCGTCCCGATGTTTCACAGTCTGCAGTACCTGCTGATTGCATGGTCGTTACAGCTAAAGGAAAAGATGGATGTGGAGAAAATTACTCCATCAGTTGGTTATGTCGTCAAAGAATCGTTGCGCTGGGGAGGCATCAACCTGCTTCTCGGTTCCATTCTGTTTTGGGGTATACCCCAAGCCATGTACTTCATCTTCAAAAACGAGTTTGAGCTGAACTATAGTTATCTTTTTGTGCTGGGAATTATCGTTGCCGGTGTACAAGTACATCATTTCTTTGTCGATGGGGTTATCTGGAAACTGAAGAAGAAAACGGTGGCTTCTCCATTGATGGTAAACCTGGATGACTTGATTCATCCACCCGCTGTCATGCAGCCTGCCAGGGGAGTTTGATGCTACACTTCGCCCTGCTTTGGCTATTCGTGGGATTGCAGGGAATACCCGCACCGGAGGGTGTCAAGGTAGCCGAGGAACGACTGGTTTTGAAAACACCAGCCGGGGTGATTGTTATTGCGTTGTACCCGGAGGTAGCACCTCAATCGGTTGCTCAGATGCTGAAATTGGCACGCGAGGGTATTTTTGATGGAATCTGCATACCACGCATTGCTCCCGGGTTTCTGCTCCAGTTCAGTGCAGCAGAACTGGATCGCCAGCCAGTTCTGCCTGCAAGCCTGAGAACACTGATCAGGCCGTTGCCTGCAGAGTTCAGCAAGCTCAAACATGTGCGAGGAATGGTCAATCTTGGACGGCTCGACGGAGATGTGAACAGCGCTACTACTTCGTTCTGTATTCTTCTGGGTGATGCACCTCACCTGGATGGAAAGTACACCATTTTTGGACATGTCGAGTATGGCATGGATGTCGTGGAGGAGATTCTGAATGCTCCACGCGATGGTACGCATCCTCTCGAACGAATCGACATCGATAAAGTGGAGGTGCTGACGGGTAGCGATCTGCGGAATTATCCACCACCTCGTGTTAAAGCTGTATTCAGTTCGAAGGCGCAAAGTACAGCCCCGCTGAGCGCTGAGCAGGTTGCACGTGGTGCCATGGAAAGGCAGGGGCTATTAACCATTGGTATTTTTCTGATGATCGTCTGTTCACTGATCAATGTCTTTGTTCCAAAACTGCGCCCCGGACAAATGCAGACACTGAACCTGACGATCGTATTGATTGGAGCTTTTTTAGTTGTTGCCCTCCTTCAGCCACTCAGTCTTGATTTGTTTCATACACCGGGTGGAACCAAGCTTGGCCATGGAGTAGCCATCGTCATCTTTTTCGGTTTACTGGGAGTGTTCCGGCTGATGAGTCGTTTTGAAAGTGCATCCTGATATGAAACCCTGGGCTTATCTGGCATTATTGGTGTTGCCTTGCATGCTTCTGCCAGGAGGCAAGTCTGGGCCAGTTTCTTTCCAGGCTGGATTGTCACAATCATCTTGGAATCACGAGTTGCTCACGAGAAGCACCGTGCTCATCTGGTCGCAAAGGCCAACGGGAATCACGCTAACAACTGGTGTGGTACTTGATAAGGAACGGAAACTGGTACTGGCCACTCGACATGCCTTGGAGAAACTTGATCACACAGGTAATCCAGATGGATTAATTAATTCTATTTACGTTTTGTGGCCAGAACTTGATCAGGAAGGAAAGCTGATACGTACCAGTGATCATTATTTTCAACTGATGCGATCGGGGAAATTACCGACGGCCAAATTGATCAAGGAAGACCCTTCGCGTGATCTTGTCATCCTGCAGGCAGGTACTGAATCTCCAGGATACATAAAAAACGTTTCAATTCACCAACAGTCAATTTCACCAGGAACCAGTCTGGCTGGAATGGCACAACCCTTTACACGTGGTCAACTTTGGCATCCATTTACGGTTAGTATGCAGGAATTAACTCATCGTCGTCTGTCGTATGCCTCGCAGGGTAATCGCGTAGCACTCTACCTGGCAGCAGTGGATGATGTGATTGAATTCGGCTACAGTGGCTCACCCATGGTGATGACTTCGAATGGTCAATTGGCAGGTATTCTGCTGGCAGCCCAGTTGGATAGGCCAGGAACACTGGTTCTCATCACCAGCCAGGAAATAATGCAGTTGTTGCCTATAGAATAATGTTATTCACATTCAGTCGATCATCTTGAACTGCTCAAGAGGGAGAATCTCATGCGCATTCGAAGATATGTGCAGTGCTTGTTTATGGTTCTGATCAGTGTTGCAGGCACTGTATTGATATTACATGGTCCTCAATGGATAGCTCCTGCGGCAGCCCAGCAGTCTGGTTTGGGAGTTGATACCACGGAGTTATCGCCGGAAGAGGCTAACAATGTCCGTATTTATCAGCAGTCCAATCGTGGCGTAGTCAATATTACGACCCGCAGTGTGCAACAGGATGATATATTCATGATGTCGATGCCTCGTGAAGGCTCCGGTTCCGGTGCTGTGCTTGATAAACAGGGGCATATTGTCACCAACTTCCATGTCATTGAAGAAGCCCGCCAGATTGTTGTGAATCTGTACGATGGCAGCTCTTATCGAGCTGAACTGGTAGGTGTTGATCCTAATAATGAGCTGGCTGTGCTGAAGATTAGTGCACCGGAAGCTAAGTTATATCCCATTCCCTGGGGTGATTCATCAAAGATGCTGGTTGGGATGCGCGTCTATGCACTAGGAAATCCCTTTGGTCTGGAACGTACGCTGACATTAGGAATCGTCAGTAGTTTGAATCGCACGTTGAAAACTGATACTCGACGCACTATTCGAGGCGTTATTCAGACCGATGCAGCCATCAATCCAGGCAATTCTGGTGGGCCGCTTCTCAATCGCAAGGGCGAAATCATTGGCATCAATACAGCGATTGTGACACGATCAGGGCAGAGTGCCGGTATTGGACTAGCTATTCCTTCCAATAATGCCCAGCGAATTGTTGCTGACCTCATCAAGCATGGACGTATTCAGCGGGCAGATCTGGGGATCAATGCTGTCTATGAGACTGAACGCGGCTTACTGATTGCACAACTGAATCCGAACGGTGCTGCTGCTCAAGCTGGACTACGCGGTCCGCAGGAACGGATCGAACGTCGCAATGGACTGATACTTCGAGGAATAGATCGTTCCAAAGCGGATTTCATCATCAAAATTGATGGTCGTAAAGTTCGCACCTTGGACGATCTGCTTTCCTATGTTGAAACTAAGAAAGCAGGAGACACTGTGCAGCTTTCTATCATTCGCGATGGGCAGCCTGAAGAAATACCAGTGCAGTTGGAATGGAACAACTGATATCGATTGTTCTTTAGATTGAAATCAGGCGCTTACCGAAGTCTGCATCATTACGTTCCGGAAAATCGCTTCGGAAATGTACGCCGCGTGATTCCCGACGTGCCAGCATGGCACCCAGCATTAAATGCGCTGTGGTGATCAGGTTCTGCAATTCCCAACCCGGCTGACTTTCAAACTCGTGCGTCAAAACATATCGGCCCCAGAATGAAAGATCATCAATAGCAGATTGCAGACCTTCCTGGTCCCGTTCGATGCCAGCTTTTCTGCCCATCAGGCTTTGCAGCGAGTTTTTCAGATCGGTCAGATTCAATTCGGTAATGTCAGGAGCAAAATGGCTCTGCAAAGGCAGAGCACGGAGTGACTTATCCGAACGTTGCAGCTCTTTCGTCACACCTTCTGCACACCATTTGCCATACACCAGTCCTTCCAGCAGGCTGTTGGACGCCAGCCGGTTGGCACCATGCAGGCCACTGCTGGTAACTTCACCGGCAGCCCATAGCCCAGGCAGGGAAGTCTTGCCTTCGAGATTAACCTGAACACCACCTACCATGTAATGGGCGCCAGGCCGTACAGGAATCTTGTCCTTGCTGAGCGATAATCCAAAGCTGGCACACACTTTTTCGATGCCAGGGAAGCGTTGCTTGACCAGTATTGGGCTTAAGTGCGATAAATCCAGGTAGACGCAAGCGTGATGCGTCTGTTCCATCTGATTGGCAATAGCCCGGCTGACCACATCACGAGGAGCAAGCTCAGCCCGTGGATCAACTTCGAGCATGAAGCGATGCCCGTTCTTGTCTACCAGGTGTGCTCCTTCTCCTCGTACCGCTTCGCTGATGAGATACCTGGCGGAACCTGCAACATAAAGCAGTGTGGGGTGAAACTGCATAAACTCCATATCCATCATGGTTGCGCCTGCACGATGTGCCAGGGCCATGCCATCTGCGGTGGCAACCGGTGGATTGGTGGTTTCACGGTAAACCTGTCCAGCTCCGCCACTTGCTAGGATGGTCTGCTTCGCCCAGACGATGCTGAGTCCAAAGTCAGGCCGATGCACCAATGCTCCAACGCATCGCCCTTCGTGTGTCAAAAGGTCAAGGGTGAATGCTTTTTCCCAGATGGTCAGGTGACTGGTACTCTTAGCCTTCTCAATGGCTGCCCGCATGATTTCCTGGCCCGTGGCATCACCCAGAGCATGTACTACCCGGCGATGACTGTGCCCGCCTTCCAGGGTCAGCGCCAGTTTACCCGCTTCATCTTCATCGAAGACGGCTCCCCAGCGGATAAGTTCTGCCAGTTGTTCCGGAGCGGCTCGAATGACTGCTTCCACGACTGTGCGATCACAGATTCCTGCACCGGCTTTCAGCGTATCTT
This sequence comes from Planctomycetia bacterium, assembly GCA_016795155.1. Classification (NCBI taxonomy): domain Bacteria; kingdom Pseudomonadati; phylum Planctomycetota; class Planctomycetia; species Planctomycetia bacterium. The sequence goes on from JAEUIE010000016.1 coordinate 46,361, forward strand.
CCACATGATTTTCAAATCGGTCTTCCGGATCGACTACGCCTGCAATGCCACCCTGAGCATATCGGCTGTTGGATTCGGGAAGCATGTCCTTGCAGAGCACCATGACATCGTGCTCAGTAGGAATGGAGAGTGCTGCCCGCAGCCCGGCAATCCCTGAACCAATCACCAGGACATCGGTAAAGAAATGCGACAACCGCTTGGCATTGAAATTCACCAGGTAACGACGGGGTGGTACAGGCATCTTCGTTTCTCATTCGGCAGGTTGCAATCATTCTACTGGCAGCTTGGCCTGTTTCAGCTTATTCTGATCACTGGTTCATTGTTTCCGGATCATGCATGATACTCAAACATAAAGCATTTGCGCGGGCAGGGCTGGTGGGAAACCCTTCAGATGGGTACCACGGCAAAACCATTTCCATCATTATTCGTAATTTCTGGGCCGAAGCGGTTCTCTACGAATGGGACACGCTCGAGATTCTGCCTGGTAAGGAAAACCAGAACCGGTTTTCAACCGTTCACGATCTGGTGAAGGATGTCAAGCTGCATGGCTACTATGGAGGTGTGCGACTCGTCAAAGCCACTATCAAGAAGTTTGTCGAGTATTGTTATCGACATCAACTGCCTCTGCATGACCGTAATTTCAGTATTCGTTTTGAGAGCAACATTCCACGACAGGTAGGGCTGGCAGGTTCCAGTGCCATCATCACTGCTACTCTCCGCTGCCTGATGGACTTTTATGACATCGATATTCCCATGGAGGTGCAGCCTTCGTTGATTTTGTCGGTGGAGAATGATGAACTGGGTATCACTGCAGGCTTGCAGGATCGGGTCATCCAAGTTTATGAGGGGCTTGTTTACATGGATTTTGCCAAAGAGAAAATGCGAGAAATGAAGGGCTTTTCGCATGGCGTCTATGAACGACTCGATACCTCTCTTTTGCCGCCGCTGTATCTTGCTTTCAAAGCAGATGTGAGTGAGCCAACCGAAGTATTCCATAATGATATTCGCAGCAGATACAGGCAAGGTGATGCCGCAGTGGTTCAGGCCATGCAGACCTTTGCCGACCTCGCTGCTCAGGGAAAAGACGCATTGCAGCATGGCGATAGGGATAAGCTGCATTGGTGCATGAATAGAAACTTTGATACGCGACGATCCATTTATCAACTTCCTGCTGGACAGATTGAAATGATTGACGTAGCCAGGTCATCTGGGGCCAGTGCAAAGTTTGCAGGATCAGGCGGGGCGATTCTGGGAATGTATCAGGATGAGAGTCAATTTGAACAACTGCAGGATGCACTAAGGAAAATCCAATGCGTCGTGATCAAACCACAATGGTAACAAGGAGCATCGTGTGAAAGGTTTATTGTTCTTGATGTTGTGTAGTGTTACTTGGATTACGCTGGCTGAAGATACGGCGTTGCCAAAAGCCAGTATTGATGGCAATGGGCCCGGCTGGGTTGCTTTGGTTGAGAAAGACTTCACCCAGGCCAACTGCGATCCAGACACCTGGAAATGGCGAGACGATGGTGTGCTCGCCTGCACCGGTACTCCAGTCGGCGTGTTGCGTTCTGTCAAGCAATACACTAACTTCGAACTGGTAGTTCAGTGGCGGCATTTGAAAAGTGCAGGTAACTCCGGCGTTTTTGTGTGGGCACCCGAAGGCCCATTGTTTGCCCTTAAACGAAACGCGTTGCCTCACGGGATTGAAGTGCAGGTACTCGATCATGGATATACTGAGGAGTACGAAAAATCGAGTGGCAAGAAGGCTACCTGGTTCACTACCAACGGCGATGTCTTCCCAGTAGGCAGCAGCAAAATGAAGCCTTTCGCACCCGTTTCGCCCGATGGCAGCAGAAGCTTTCCCAGGAAGAACCTAAGTAAAGGTGTTGGCGAATGGAATCACTACTACATTCGTGCTATCAACGGTGAAGTCAGGCTATGGGTCAATGGGGAAGAAGTTTCAGGAGGCAGTGGATGTAAGCCAGCAAGTGGATATCTTTGCTTGGAATCGGAAGGTTCGCCCATCGAGTTCAAGGGCATTCGCTTGCGTGAGTTGCCATGAGCATCACATTTTATTTGATGGGAATACGGAAAACCGAAGATCCCGATTCTTCAAGCAGTTTCGAAGCAGAACGAACTTTCGAGATAGGGTCCTTGGTTGGTGCGAACATCTGGGAGTCAGTGATAGCTGGTTGTTCCACTGAACTTTGTGAAATGGACGCCTGCTGGGCCTCTCGAATTAACTGCAGTTCTGTGCGGATGGCCTGCAGTTGATCTTCAGAAATCTGGTCGTATTCTTCGATCATCTTGCTGATGACTGGTTGATACTTGGCATACTCAGGGCCTTGAAGTGCCTGAAGCTGATCCCTGAGTTCCCTCAGCACCGCAGATTGCGTTACGTCTTCGGGCCAGGGGATATGCGAGTGTGGTGCATGTTCGTGCAGATCGTTTTCTGTTGGAGAGATCATGATAAAGGCCTCATCGGAAGAGGGTAAGGCATTCAACACGCGATTCTTTTCAATGGGCAATTCGTAAATCGATGCGGGTTGCAGTTTCATGCTGAATGGCCCGATAGTTAATTCATCACCGACATCCAGAAATCCTGCGCGTACCTGGTTTCCATTGATGGAGATGCCACCGCGGCCAAGCAGATCAACCACAAATACTCCATGTGCTGTTAGTACCAGGCTGGCATGTACATTCGAGATGGCATCATCATTCAGTTGGATGGCGCATCGAGATGTGCGACCAATCAACGTGATCAAGCGATCAATCTGCCAGGTTTTGGTAATCGAATCAGAATCGTTATCGTGGATTTCCAGAGTCAACCGAGGTCCGAAGATATCGAATGCTGAACCAGCCGAAAGGGGATCGTTCCATTCCTGTTCCGTGTCAGAAACTTTTCGCCGATCTTCAATCAGTTTAAATTGTCGGGCACCGAACTGAACCGGCTGGCCTGGTTTCACCCAACTCCCGGTTTTGATCTCCTTATTTGCTGTTTTTACTGAACCGGTTTGTGACACGTTAATGCAGAAGATTCGGCCTTCGATTGCCTGCAGGTAAATATGCCGCGGGCGAATGTTTTCAGCTGGTTGATAAATATCTGCGGACGGATGGCTTCCCATCAACGCAAAAGGTTGACGTAGACAAAACCGAATGGACCGCGCCTGGCTGGTCGATTCGACTTCCAGTTCAAGTGCGGAAGGAACTCCGCACGCATGTAAAAATGCATCCATCATGGATGGTATAAGCTCTGTCTGTTGTTCGAGATCAATCCTTGTGGGCGCGGTTAATCTACCATGAGGGATAGTCAGCCGCAAGCAGTTTATTCCAAGACATTTCATATATCTGAAAAAAGGAAACCACTCGTGAGATTGTCTTGCTAATCCGCTGGTTGAATGATCTCGATACCATCACTAAGCGCAATTTCCTGCTGGAATTGATGTACAACCTGAGTGCCGGGGTGGTCAGCGGATTGATCCTGGTAGCCCAAGTGGTTGCCGTAGGTAGTTTGAAAGATAACAGCCTGGCTGCTACTGTGATGGTGGCTGCCCAGCCAGCCTTGGCTTTGCTGCTGCCCATGTGGGCGATTGTTTCCCGCCACACTCGCCTGTTCAATCTCGCCATTGGTGGCGGTATTCTTCGCTGCATCCCGCTTCTGCTTGTTGCCTGGGTCGATCAATCCTGGCAACTGGCCCTCGTGGTGATGGCTTATCATTTTCTCGGTGGGCCTGCAACACTCGCTATCCCTTCGCTCTACAAGTATGCCTACCCCGATCAGCATCGCGGCAAGATCATCGGCATTCTCAAACTGGTGCAGAACTGTGTCACGGTACCAGTGCTGATAGGAGTTTCTCTCTGGTCCGATTATGATACTTCGGCCTATCAGATTGCTTATCCTCTGGGTGGTGTATTGGGTTTGATTGGAGTGCTGGCCTACTGGTTGCGTTATCTCCCAACGGATGATCCGCATGCACGTCGAACAATGAGCGAATCACCCAGTTGGAATGGCATGAGACTGGTTCTCGCCAAGGACAACAATTTCAAACTTTTCCAGGCAACCATTTTTCTGACTGGTGCCGGGTTTCTGCTGAGCCGGGGTGTCTGGCTCTATCTGCTCCGTGATCATTTCCAGCTGTCACAGTTCACCATAACGCTGCTGGTCATGATTTTTCCGGTGATTCTGGGAGGTATCACTTCGCCATTCTGGGGCTGGCTTATTGATCAGACTTCGCCGGTGGCAGGCCGCATTGCTTTTGCTCTGATGGGCATTCCTGCCTACCTGTCTATCTTTTCAAGCTTTTATTTTGACTACCTCTGGCTTGCTTTTCTCGGCGCTGCTCTGCGTGGCGTTGTCCTGGGCGCTGCAGAGGTCGCAACGACGACAGGCAACCTCTACTTTGCGGAAACCCGTGAGCGGGCAGCGCTCTATGAAAGCATCAGCTCCGTGTTTCAGGGGCTTCGAGGCATGACCATGCCACCCCTGGGTTGGGTCGTCTATCAATCGCTCGGCTGGCTACACTGGCCCGGCTCACTCATGTTCGTGGTGCCAACAGTGTTCAACTTGTGGAGCCTGCTCATTGCCTGGCGACTCTGGCACGCTGAGAAGCAAGAACGGTTGCAAGAAGCAACGGAACATGAGCTGCCGGTTGAGGTGGATGAGTAGTAGCTACCTCCCCAAAACCCATCGGGCTTGGCCTTCTTTCAATTCCAACCGTACTCCTTCGCTTCGTTCTTTCTTGTTCACTGCCAGAGTGAGCACATGGACGCCTGGGGTTAGCTTGAGTTTGATGGTCGGCGAGAGTTCAACAGCAGTTTGATCCAGCCAGAGTTGCAGTCCCTTGACATCGTTGATGGTCAGTTCAACTTCGCCTGTGGTGCCCACTTCCAGCCTGGTGCGGGCAAAGCCAATCTGAGTGTCGATACCTGACCATTCGCCTTTCTTGCGGACATAGACATCAGGTAGCACATCCAGCGGTAGCAATCCCGCTACGGTGGTGTACTCGGCATTCCAGATCAACCCTTGCGGCATCATCACCGCGCCGGAGAGACGATTGCGGAGAATCGCTTCGTTGGCAGCAGCGTTAGGCACCAGCACTTCCCACGTGCGGGCGATACGGGCAGTGCCGACAGAGTAGTTGCCGACCTTGCCGAGTTCGGTGAGGAAGCGCGTGAGATCGACCAGTTCCTGCTTCGTCAGTCCATCGACCAGCCCTTCTGGCATCAGCGATTTGCCATCCTTGCGGTCGTCGATGTCTTTGATGGGGATGGTGATGTCCTTCCCCTCTGCATCGCGGAGTACCAGTTCGTCCTTGTTCTCGCGCTGCTTGATGCCGGTAAGGACTTTGCCATCGACTGTGGCCACGACGGTGGTGTTGTAGTTTTCCTTGATGGCCTTGCTGGGGAGGAGCAGCGATTCGAGCAGATAGTCGGGCTGGGCACTAGCGCCGATGCTGGTGAGGTCAGGCCCGACTTGCCCGCCGGAACCACCGATGCCGTGGCACTTGAGGCAATTGAGTTCCTTCTGACGATAGACGAGTTCACCCCGGGCCGCATTACCTTCCTTAGTCACCGCCTCCAGTACCTCTTTGTAAACCGCCGGTGTGGCTTCCCACTTGGCGGTGGTGAGCTTGCCGGCTTTGGTGAAGGCATCAATGAGGGGCTGATGCACTTGGCCCGTAGAGCGAGCGATACGTATGGCGATCTTGGCGACATCGGGGGGTACGCTGGCGTTCTCCAGGGCTGTGGTGAAAGACTGGGGGCCACCTTTGGTTTGAAGCAGTGCAGGCAACAGTCGATTCAGATCGGCTTCTTTTGCCTGGCTCAGATAGCGGGCAGCTAGTGGTGAAGCTGCTTGCAGGTCAAAGCGAATCAAGCGAAGCAGTGCTTCCAACTGAATGCTGGTATTCCTGGAACTGGTCAGTTCTTTGAGTGCATCTACTGCACCATAGGAACCCAGTGCATCCAATGCAGCCAGACGCTGTTCAATCGGCTTACTATCCGACTTGGCCGTTTCCGTCACGAGCGCTCGCAAGAGCTCATGCTTCCACTTGCCTGCGAGCCGTAACGCCTGCACCGCCGTTTGATTGCTGTTCAACAGCTGCTCCAAGAATTTCTTTTCCCCAGAAGGATTCGCCTTAGCCACCTCCAGCGCCTGCAAGCGTTTCAGTCGCTGGTCGTCGCTCAGCTTGCTGTCGAGACACTGTTCCCACAGAATCTGTAACTCCTTTGGCCCACCCAGCTTCGCTACCTGGTTCCAAAGCGCATCGGCTGTCTCTCCCTTAAGATCGTTCTGCTGTAGGTACTTAAGCAACGGCTCCACCAGTTCTGGCGAGCCGCTGGCCTGCACCGCAAAGAGGAGATGCTTGGGATCATCGAACTTCAGCTTCCCTGCACGAAACGCTGGCAACCAATGTGGCTCCAATTCACGAACTGTAAGCCAGAGGGCGTAATCGAGGAAACGGTCCATGGGGTGGTTGAGAACACTGAGTACTAAAGGTAACGCCTCGATTTCTGTTAGATGCGAAAGTGCTAAGACCGCCTCCATTCGCACTCTTGGATGTGGGTCACTCAAGAATTGTCGTAAGAATGCGATCCTTTTGTCATGCTCACCAACACGAAGAAAAATCTTGTTGTCTTCGTTGGCAATACTGCGTGCAACAAGTGATCGTATAGCAGCGTTTTTTGATTCTTCTAATTGAAAGAACGTTGGTGGTTGCGTCATGAAAGATCGCATGAGCATGTAGTATTCCATCAAGTTCAATTCGATCTTTGCCAAATCTTCAAATCTCGGTTTTGAATTGAGAGCTTTAACTTCATCCAGGAAAATGCGTTGGAATTCGAGTGTCTGCTGTTGAGAAGCACCATCGTTCTTTGAATGGAAAAGACGCTGCAGCCATACCTGTTTTGCCATTTCGCGCGTCCATTGTTCAGGTTGAATCATGTGTTCCAAGAGAAGTTCAAACGTTGCTGCTTTATCCAGCTTCGGTTTCTTCACCAGCGGTCTGCCCTTCGCCGTCACCCGCCAGATGCGGCCATGGGTGACATCGCGGCGGGGATCGCGGAAGTCGACCTCGCCGTGCTGGATGATCGGGTTGTACCAGTCGGCAATGTAGATCGCGCCGTCGGGGCCCATCTTCACGTCGATCGGGCGGAAGGCGGGGTGGGTGCTCTTGATCAGTTCAGGCTGCTCGATGCTCGCGAAGCCTGCTCCATCGTCTTTCAGCACGAACCTACAGACGCGGTGGCCCCGGAAATCGTTGGTGAGCAGGTTCCCTTGCCAATCGTCGGGGAGGTGTCTGCCACTGGTGACTTCGAGCCCGCAGAACTTCGGCGAGCCGGGGTTCAGGCCGGGAAAGATACGCTTGGCATCGGCAGCGGTAACGTAGTAGCCACCGGGGATGACGTAGTTGATGCCTTCGCCGCCCGCTCCATCGGTGACGAACGCCTGGCCATAGCGGTCGAATGCCAGGCCCCACGGGTTGACCCAGCCGCGGGCGAAGACGTCGAGTTCCATCGTCTGCGGTTTGAAACGCCAGATGCCACCGGCGTTGAGTCGCCTGGGGCCGTGGGGCGTTTCGATGTGGCTGTGAATGTAGATGCTCTGCATCATGTACATCCGGCCATCAGGCCCCCAGCGGAGCGTGTGCAACATGTGGTGCGTATCTTCGGTGCCAAACCCGGAGAGGACGATCCGTTTCTTGTCAGCCTTGCCATCGCCATTGGTATCGGAGAAGTGGAGCAGCTCGGTACTGTTGGCCACATAGCAACCACCATCGCCGGGGAGCAGCCCGGTGGGGATGAGCAGGCCATCCGCGAAGACAGTGGTCTTGTCAGCCACGCCGACACCTTTGGTGTCTTCCAGGATGATGATCTTGTCGTTAGCCTTCTGCCCGGGTTTGATCTGTGGGTACACTTCGGACGAAGCAATCCAGAGCCGACCGGCCGCATCGAAGTTCATCTGAATCGGTTTGGCGAGCAACGGATCAGCAGCGAACAGGTTGACCTCAAAACGAGGATCGACAATGAACGTCTTTCGTTCGAGTTCAGGATCAGGATCGGGGATGGTAGCGTCCCGTTGGGCGTAGATGGGAGATGGAAGAAGAAGGACGAGAAGCCAAAGTAGACGCGGCATCCTGCGGCGTCCACTGTTTAGTAGTCCCCGTTGCGGAATTGTCTTGTCGTTGGAATAGCTATGATTCACGGTCGTTCCTTGATTCAATTGGTGATGTGGTTATCACGCTGGCTGACGCGGCAGGATGCCGCGTCTACTTTGGAGGCAATTTCCCCTTCATCTCGTTAATCTGCTTGTCCAGTTCTGCAATAAGTGGCTCGAATTGCGGAATCTCTTTAGCATTGTTCCCTTGCTCGTGCTTGCGAAACAAAAAGAGATAGGTATTGTTCTGCGGGCGGTATTGGTGGAAGTAAAGCTCATCCTTGCGCTTGATGAGTTTGGTCACAGGCGTCCAGTCTCTTGGTGGATTATCTGCAGGAATCAATACGATCCCAGGCGGCCCTGCTGCATTGCGGCCTTCCGCAACGATCACAGCAGTGATGATTTTTCCTGCGAGTTCCTGATAGCCGAGATCATTGGGCAGGATGCCATCATCGGTCTTGGGTGGCTGTTGCTTTGTCACGTTGTTTTTATTGGGCTGATAGACATCATGCAGATCCACCAGCAAGGCACCTCGTTCCTTGGCCAGCGTTTTGATGACAGCATCATACTCAGCCTGTGAAAAAGTTGGCGACACTTTAGCGGCAACAGGGGTAGGAATGGTCAGAAAGATACAACGAGTTTCAGGGGTTGCTATGTCAGCAAGTAACTGCCGATACTGCTTCTCGAACTTTTCTACCCCTGGTTTCCCGGCAAACGCTTCACAGGTGCCGTATCCCAGTATAAGCAGAGTAGGTTTTGCCGCTTTCACTTGTTCTACCAGCGTACGGTAGCCATCGGCCTGGGTGCCAAACCCTGCACGGGCCTCGCCCCAGACAGTGTCGCCACTCCAGCCGAGATTACGGACAGTAAACTTTTTGTCCTTATGAGTCATGTGCAGCAGCAGTTCGACTTGGCCGAACTGCTGTTCCCTTTCCACCAGTGCTCCGCCAACCATGACAATGCGGTCGCCGTCTTTGATGTCAAAAGAAGGGGCAGGGAGGGAAAAGAGGACAAGTAGCGGAATGAGCATAGGTAGGTCTTTATCAGTAACAGGTGGGTAAGGTTAGCATGGCGGAAATGATGACGGATTGCAAGAGGTAGAAGCAAACTGGCGTGTATCGTTCGATACACGCCAGCGAAAGTTGTTGATGTTAGACTAAGACTACACCGTCTGCACCTTGCCATGATCATCGCAATGGTCGCCGTGCGGGTGATGCAAGTGGCCGTTTACCAGGTAATCGACATGGTCGCCGTGGGGTACAGCAGGGTGACCGCAACTGGCACTGTGAACGTGGCCCTGGTCGTGACCACCGCACTGATGCGAAGGAGTACAATCAGCCGGGTTGGTGGCTGAAACGGACAAGCTATGTTGAACCACCTGGCCACCAGCGGTGTGCTGCAACTGGCCGTTTTGCAGATAATCGACATGGCCATCGTGCATGATGCCAGTATGGCCGCAGTTGGTGCCGTGAACGTGGCTTTGATCGACGGTACTCTCGACATCTGCTCTCTTAATAGCCATGATGAACCTCCTGATAGTTGTCAAGCTGGACTTGGAAACAGTTTGCCTGATTTCTGATCGACTTTCCAGCAAAAAACCTCCATGTATTAACACGGAGGTTCCTCGAAATCAGCGAGGGCGACGGGGCTCGAACCCGCAACCTCTGGCGTGACAAGCCAGTGCTCTAACCAATTGAGCTACGCCCCCAGTATTGGGGAATGAAAGTATAAGCGCCTGATAAAAAAGGGCAAGTCCCGCAGGGTACTCACCCAGCGCTTTTTAGCCTCATTCTCCACACTATTCCCACTTGATCTGGACACTCGTACTCATCCGCAAGTTCGTTATCTATGTTATGCCCGTTATGTACTGGCATTTTCTGCTGCTTCGCCATTGCAACCGATCTGTTTTACCATGACAATACTTCTGCAGGTTTGTTTTCTGTGGAGAGATACCAATGTATCTGCTCTTGATCCTTGCATGCATGACACCCGTGGCGGATGAAGTCGTCAACCTTGGGCAGGGTCAAACCTGGTATGAACAGGAAAAATCACCTGTCCAGTCGATGGAAGGTGTGTTGGATTACCTGCCTGGTACAGGGCGAATTGGTGTCCCCTTTGACTACAAGCCCTTTCAATTCATCCGTAAGGATACAACCGGGCAGGTACAGCATATCCCTATTCATGCTCCTGGCTTGGAATCTTTACTCGCTTTGAACGTAGGCCAGCGAGTTCAGATCGATGCCAAGCTTGTAGTCAAGGGCGAAGGTGAAGCGAAGCGGGAAGAACTTTGGCCAGGCAAGATAAAACTGCTCGGCATGGCGCCGCGTAATGTCTTTACTGAACTGAAACCTCTGGCACGCACCAATCGTTTCAGCCCCAATTCTGCACCTATTGGCCCGGATGCTTCCCGACTGGTCATTCGCAATGGCAAAGATGCCGCAAAGGCCATTGGCTATGTGCGTGATGAACAGTTTGGAGAACAACAGGGAACAGAACATCTGGCAAGATTCTTTGGCGTCAAAACCATTGACTGGAAAAATCAGATGGTGATTTATGTGGGAAACGCTAACCAGGCCCGCATTGTGTTGCGGAAAATCGAAATCACCAAGCTGGATGTGGATGAAAAAGGTTTGACCGTTCATTATCGGGTGGAAGAGGGCAGACCACCACTTGCGAACTCAGCCTATGTTACCGATACCATCCTGATCCCCAAGGTGGAGGGAGAAGTTACTTTTAAGGTGGAGAAGAAGCCTGCCAGTACAGATAATCAGAAAGTAGTGCCTCAACCTGAAAAAATCCGGCCTACTATCCCCGGTGCCCCACTTAAATAACCTAGACTTGGTGGTGTTTGCCTGTTGCTGGAAAGGATCAGCCGCCGAATGCTTTCCAAGCTGAAGACGTTTGCCCTGGTGGGCATCGATGCCATTCCCGTGGAAGTAGAAGTCGATGTAGCCGCCGGGCTACCCAAAACCATTCTTGTTGGCTTGCCCGAAGCGGCGGTGAAGGAAAGCACTCACCGTATTGAACGGGCGTTGGCCAATCTCGGCTTCCAGCGTCCCACCGGTCGGTGTGTCATCAATCTCGCTCCGGCTGACTTAAAGAAAGATGCCAGCTCATTCGATCTGCCCATTGCATTGGGCATGATGATCGGCATGGGGCAACTGGTTGCGGATGATCTACACGACCTGGCAATCGTCGGCGAACTAGCACTGGATGGCACGATGCGTCCCATCAAAGGCGCGCTAGCTATGGCTCTCGCCTGCAGGCAACAAGGCCTGAAGCGCTTGCTGGTGCCTGCCATGAATGCACGTGAAGCCTCGGTGGTAGAGGACATTGAAGTCTACGGCGTGAGTGGTTTGAATGAAGCGTTCAGCTTTCTCTCCGGTCAACTGGAAATAGAGCCAATGCCTTCGGGCATTGGCGATTTAACCAACTATTTCAACAAGTACGATGTCGATTTTGCTGATGTGCGTGGCCAGGATTATGCCAAGCGGGCACTGGTGATTGCAGCAGCGGGTGGTCACAACGTACTGCTCTCCGGTCCGCCAGGCAGTGGCAAAACGATGCTGGCCCGGCGATTGTCCACAATTCTGCCGCCGCTCACGCCTGCGGAGAGCCTGGAAACCACACGCATCTATTCCGCGATGGGTTTGTTGACACCCGGCAAAGCGTTACTGACGGAGCGGCCTTACCGTTCGCCGCATCATACGGTGAGCAATGCCGGGTTGGTGGGTGGTGGTTCAACGCCCACGCCAGGTGAGATCAGCCTGGCACATCATGGCGTCTTGTTTCTGGATGAGTTGCCTGAATTCAATCGCACTACCCTAGAAGTATTGCGTCAACCGCTGGAAGAAGGCCGCGTGACCATCTCGCGAGCATTGCGTGCATCCACCTTTCCTGCACATTTCATTCTGGTAGCCGCAATGAATCCTTGCCCGTGTGGCTACCTGGGTGATACACGCAAGCAATGTAAATGCGCACCACCCATGATTGAACGCTATGTTGGCAAAATCAGTGGGCCATTGCTGGATCGTATTGATCTACATGTGGAGGTACCCGCTGTCCCTTTTGCTGATCTCAATGCACCGGTGACGAAAGATTCCATCGGCAGCGCACAACTGCGTGAACAGGTGCAGCGGGCAAGGGCAGTGCAATCGCAACGCTTCGGCAAAGATACTCTGCGTTTGAATGGCCGTATGAGTAGTAGGCTGATTAGACAACACTGTGTTCTGGATGCCGGCTGTCAGGATATCTTGCGAACCGCTGTGGAAAGTCTGGGTTTATCGGCCCGCGCTCATGACCGCGTTCTCCGTGTTGCCCGTACCATTGCCGATCTGGATGGGCAATTCTCGATTGCTCCGCAACATGTTACCGAAGCGCTCAACTATCGCATACTGGATAGGAAGCTTTGGCTACAAGGATAGCATGTGCTTTCCATTTCATCTGGCTGTAGTTTGACAAAGAGGTTGGTATGAAGACCATAGTGCGACTCGGAATTCTGGTTGTTTCCCTGATCGCTTGCATCGTCGTTGCGAGTGCCTCACAGGAAAAGGCTATCTCGGAAATGAAGTTCGATGAGGTCAGGGAACTCGCTCCTGGCGTCTTCTTCCGTTACTCCTCGATCAGCGCCACCGATCCCAAGGTGCCTTTCGGTGGCAGCAACCATGCATGGGTGGTCTTTAAGGATTATGTCGTGGTTATTGATGCCAACTTTCCCAAGGAAGCGTCTGACGTGATTGCCGCTATCAAGAAGACGACCAGCAAGCCCATCCGCTACGTGCTCGATACTCACCATCATGGCGACCATGCCTATGGCAACGCGGTCTGGGCCAAGGAAGGGGCGAAGATTGTGGGCCACGTCAACTGTTCCCGCCTTCTGCAGACCAGTGGCCCGAAGCAGTGGGACGATGCAGCCAAGTCGCGGCCTGATGTGGCGGAGAGTTCGCTCAAGCAGGTGGACATCAGCTTCGATGACACGTATGTACTGGAAGACGAGACCCAGCGAGTAGAGTTCCACTACCTCGGCCACGCCCACACTCCCGGCGATGCGGTGGCCTGGCTGCCCAAACACAAGATACTGTGCACCGGCGACGCCTGCGTGAACGGAGCGTTCAACTACACCGGCCACGCCCACACCGCTTCCTGGATCAAGGTGCTGGAGAAGATGCAAGCCTTCGACCCCAAGCTGGTCGTCCCCGGCCACGGTGCTGTCACGGGCAAGGACGTGCTCGACAAACAGAAACGCTACTTTGTTGACCTTCGGCAACATGTTCGTACCGGCATCGACAAGCTGAAGATGATCGACGAGATCACGAGTTCCGTTGAGATGGGTTGGTACAAGGACTGGACCGGCAAAGCAGCCAAGGAGAACAAAGAGAACATCAGCCACGTGTATGAAGAGATGAAAGGGAAGATCGACCACTCGAAGTTGGGGTATGATCGCAACCCAGCATTCACGCCAACGGCGGGAGATGGTGGGGTGAGGGTGACACGGCGGTGATGAAAATATTATCCATCACCCAGGGTAGCCGTGCGTACACGGCAACCCTGGGCTGTTTTGCGTATGCCCTTCGGGCAAAGTCGTTGCTCGGTTAAACAATACTAAAAGACTGCATACTGACGTCTTTTTAGTCTCTCGAAACAACTTCCCAGTGGTAGGAACTGCACAAACTTCGAGGCAGAAGTTGAAGATCATGATTGTCTGGCCACACTACGCCTTGTTTGCGTAGTTCTCGAATCATGTCACCAATGGTAAAGAGATGATCGAGCACTTGGTCAGGAAGTATTACGTGAAGCTTGTCTTCCATTTCTGTCAGCCAATCTGCCCAATCAAGTGAATCGGTGCTGAGCTGACGGAAACTAGTTGACGGAGTGATGGCGTTGATCGCCTTCTCATCATGTTGGTAGTAAGCACGAACCCAGCGAAGTAATCCCGCACAATGATGGCAAATAGTGTCCTTCAAGACACCATCAACCTCACGGATAGTGCAAGTGGATTTCATACAGTGCCCACTATTCAATCGAGGCTTCCGGACACGATGGAATCGTGTCCCACACCATTACACCAAGCCATACTCGCCCAGCGTCTTCTTGATCTTGGCTTCGCCGGCGGCGTCCAGTGGCGTCATCGGTAGACGGAACTCACCACGGTCGCGGCCGAGTAACTTCATCGCGGTTTTCACGGGGATGGGGTTGGTTGCGATGCCCAGGAGGTCGCGGCAGAGGGGGAAGAGTTTGCGGTGCCATTGCAGGGCGGTGGCGTGGTCGCCCTTCAGGTACGCACGCACCATGGCTTGCATATCTCTTGGCACGATGTTGCCTACCACCGAAACCACGCCTCGGCCGCCGATGCTCATCAGCGGAAGTGTCAGGCTGTCGTCGCCACTGAGGACGGTGAGGTTCGAACCTACAGCAATCTGTGAAGCTTGATCGAGTGATCCCGTCGCTTCCTTCACGGCAACGATGCTCTTGAGTTCGCCCAGTTTGCAGATGGTTTCAGGCAAGATGTTCGACGCAGTGCGGCCGGGGATATTGTAGAGCACCACGGGCAGATCGCTGGCTTCGGTGACAGCTTTGAAGTGCTGGTAGTAGCCTTCCTGGGTGGGCTTGTTGTAATACGGGCCGACCATGAGGGCGCCATCAGCGCCTTCCTTCTGAGCGAACTTAGTCAGGCGGATGGCTTCGCGGGTGCTGTTCGAGCCTGTGCCTGCCATCACCTTGATGCGTTTGTTGGAGTGCTCGATGACGGTGGTGATCACCTTCTCGTGCTCATCGTGGCTGAGAGTGGGGGCTTCGCCGGTGGTGCCGACGGGGACGATGCAGTCGGTGCCTTGCTCGATGTGCCAATCGACGAGTTTTTTGAGAGCAGGGTAATCCACTTCGCCATTCAGGAAGGGCGTGATCACCGCTACGCTCACGCCTGCAAACATCTCACCTTTAGTCGCCATGATCGTTCATCGTCGAGGGAAACGGAAGCTGAAGTCATTGTCGCTTCAGCATAGTGCATGGTATTCCGTGCCCATCTTGATACAAGAGAAGATACTGTCTTCTTCCAGCTGATGAGTATGGTGTTGCCATGAATGCTTTTTTGCTCCATGACACGAACAGTATCCCTTCGCCTTCGCTCCTCTTCGGCTGGGCAGGGATTCAGTCGAACCTGCAGCGAATGATCGCTATTGCCGGGTCGCCTGCTCGGCTGCGGCCTCACATGAAGACGCACAAGACAAAGGAGATCACTCAGCTCTATCTGCAGGCGGGGATTGCCAAGCATAAGTGTGCGACGCTGCGGGAAGCGGAAGTGCTGGCTGAGTGTGGTGCTGCTGATGTGCTGATTGCGTACCCGATGGTAGGGCCGAATCAGCAGCGGCTCTGTGCGCTGGCCCAGCGATTCCCCAAGACGCGGTTCTCCTGCCTGGGTGATGACGATGAGGTGCTGACCCAACTGAACCAGGCTGCTGCACAAGCGAACGTGAAGCTGGGCTTCTTCCTCGATTACAACGTTGGTCAGAATCGGACCGGCATGCAGGATATGCCCACCTGGATGGCGAAGGTGATCCAGTGGACACACCTCAGGCTGTGTGGCATGCATCTCTATGACGGCCACAACAATGCACTGGCCCAGGAAGAACGTCGAGCCTTGTCGCAGCGTACGTATCAGCGAGCGGTACAACTGGGGCTCGATCAGCCGGGACAGTCCCTGGAGTTTGTTCTCGGAGGGACACCCGCGTTCCTGCTGCTGACTGATATGATCAAGCACCCGCAGGTATCGTTCTCGCCTGGCACCTGCATCTTGCACGATGCAGGCTACGGGCCGAAGTACCCGGAGCTGGGCTTCACCCCCGCTGCAGCAGTCCTCACCCGCTGCATCAGCAGGCCCGGCCCGAAACTGGTGACCTTCGACATCGGCACCAAAGCCATCTGTGCTGATCCACCGTTCGGCCAGCGGGTGCATCTCGTCGGATTGGAAAACGCAGTGTGTACCCTGCACAACGAAGAGCACTACGTCGTCGAAACCGAGGATGCAGCCAAATGGAAGCCGGGCATGACGACGTATGCCATCCCCAAACACATCTGCCCGACGGTAGCGATGTACGATAAGGCATATGTAGTGGAGGAGGGCAGGGTGACGAAGGAGATTGCGATTGCGGCGCGGGGGCGGTAGTTACACCAAGCAGATGGTTATTACGCAGAGATGACAATGCAAACACCAACCAACACAACGCAAGAGACTACTCCAGTACGCCGGCCTCGCCTCTGGCCCTGGTTTGTCGTTGGGTTCCTGCTCGTGTTCGCTGGGCTACTTGTGTTCTATACGCGATTGCAAATGCACCATTCCGGAGCATACGCGGTGGAGTATCCACTCTGGCGGTACTACGGAAGTGCGATCCCTCGACTGTTTAGTGTGAGGAACCTAGGCCCAGCAACCGCTGCTGATTCGTACCTGCTGCCGACAGTTGCTTTACATTTACTGTTCTCTGCAGGGGGTGGATGTGTAGCCTTAGGTTTAGGCTGGTTAGTACGAAGACATCGAAATCGCTGACAGGTTAAAAGTCACAAGCCACGCGGAAGCCCAAGCCGTTGATCCAGCCATCGCCTGAGCCGCCTTGACCATCGCGGTGGGTGAGGGTGTAGTTGGCTTGCATCTTCATGTTCGGGTTCAGGAACCAGTTGAGGCCTAAGGTTAAGTCCACCAGCCTGCCACCGTCGATGGCTTGATCGTTGAGATCAACATAGCTGATGCGTGCTCCGATCTGCCAGGCACCAGTGCCACCGCAACCAGCGGGGCCGCCGAAGCGGGCGTTGTGCAGGGGAATCACTCGGCCAAAGACACCTTCCTTCTTGTCGTATGATTGGTGTTCACCTGTCAGGAAGAAGAGTACCTGGGCATAGCCACCCTGGAAGAACGCTGTTCCCTGGGGTACTCCGGTTGGTCCCACTGCATCTTGCATGAACTGGCCTGTCCATTCAGCCTGGAACGTCCAGGGACCATACACGCCAGCAAGTTCCGGACTGACAATGAACTGGTTGCTGCCAGGCAGCGTGCCAGTATCAGCCAAGGTGGGAACAGCATAACCAGGGCCGTTACGGAGCGTAGGGCGAATACGCAGGCGGAACTGGTCAGCAACAAGGCTGCCTTGTGCACCACTGAGCCCGACGTGAAGGAGTTGTCTACCTTCGTCTTCATAGACCGGGAGACCACTGATGCGTCCGCTGACGGTGTAGTCACCTACTCCGATGCTGAATGCATTCTGGAGTGGTCGATAGAGACCATACCGCCAGGTGATGCGTTCGGACTCGGTCCAATTGCTGGCGGAGATGCCCGGATCAAACCCTTCATCGAACGGGCCATAGAAGGCATCCATGTTGTAGGAGCGTTCGAGGAATGGCAGGAAGCCCTGGTAAGTGTTGTTGGACATGCCGATAGGCTTCACCTGGTTGCCGATCCGCACGTTTCCGAGCACGGGCACTTCACGAAGCTGAACCCAGACGTTGGCGGGGAAGGGGCTGCCTGCAATATTACTTTGAGTAGGGTTCTGCTCGCCCTTGTTGTCGTTGACGGCATTGGCCAAATCGTATTCGATGCAGTAGTCGAACATCTCGTAGATGGTGCCATCCGCTTTAAACCTTCCCCGACGCAGCAGCGAAACACCATCATTAAGAGTACTGGTCGCATTGCCTGAAGGTTGAGCAATCACACCTTGCGGCGCGATGAGCCAAACGGAATCCCACTGAAGATTGCCACCCACATGCAGGTTGAACTGGTTGTCATCGGACATGAATCGCAGGCCATGGTCCCAGTAGGGATTGAGCGGGATACGTCCTGAAGAAGCGGGCGGGCATACTGTGGTAGCACAACCCGGTACGCTCGTTTCTGCAAATAGTGTTTCCGTTCGTGACGGTGTTGGGGCTGGGCTCCCGGGAAGTGGCGACTGAACCACAGTCGATTGTCCATGTGCGCTCGATAGGGCGAGCCAGGTAAAGCCAATGACTGCCAGGGACCGCTTGCTTCTGGAGAAAATAGCCACGGGCAACACCTGTATTGGTAATCTGGAGAAACCAGGGAATCATTGACGATAGAAACGAAGATGCGAGTCGATGGTATTTACATCGACATCCATTGAGAATTTCTTTTCAAGTTTTCGCTGACGATAGGTTACTTCAGCAGGGCGATCAGCAAGCTCATTAAGAAAAAGCCGACGTGATCGTACCCGGCATCTATAACGAAGAGCCGCAAACTCCAGCCGGAGAAGGCGTAGTGCCTGGCCGTTGCTGAAGCAGTCACGGCATCACCCGGCAATAGGGTGGTGATGAACGCGGCGAGAGTTTTAATCCGAGGCATCACCCAGCGATGCAAGAAAAACCGGTGAAATCTATTGAGATTGCGAGATGGTGTCGATGAGAACTGGAAAGTAATGATAGATGGTTAACTGCGAATCTGGGAATTGTTGAATTGAAAGAATTCAATCCCAAAC
This sequence comes from Planctomycetia bacterium, assembly GCA_016795155.1. NCBI lineage: Bacteria > Pseudomonadati > Planctomycetota > Planctomycetia > Planctomycetia bacterium. The sequence goes on from JAEUIE010000016.1 coordinate 64,988, forward strand.
CGATAACCCATACCGATTCTGCTGATTACACCATTTTCTTGTCAGAAAACGCTTGGCGAAACGGCTTTGTACGGCTAGGCTTGTGTTGCGTGCCCTGCTTGAACAGTTAGAATGGTGAGACATGGCGACAGACATTGCCGATCTAGCTCCTGTTCGTCAGGCAGTTGCAAAAACACGGGTGGAGGCGGCAGCGCGGACGCCAGCCACAACGTCAGTACGGCCCAGGGGAATTGTCGTGCCGTTCATGAAGAAATTTTGTCTCACTATTTTGGGTATAGCAGCCTTTATGACGCTGCTGTTCCTGCTTGATTTATTTGTCGGTTTTCCCTTCGCCGGGGCCAGCATCACTCTTGATATTTTTGGCATTCTGGGCGGAGCAGTAGTAGGTTACCTGGCGTGGGATTCGTCGAGAGAGATACGGTAGCAGAGCATGGTTACGCTGAGTACAGCGAAACCATGGCACCCAACATAAAAAACTATCAATAAGGTGCAGGCATCGTAGCGCTTTTCAGCCAGGCACTATACCACATATTTGCAGTGAATTGAGTAGAACGGCAAGTGTGTTTCATGATAAATGCCCGGCTTTCTTCGGTCGGTTTATCGAAACCACCTGACAAGTCGATTTCATAACAGCGTTCCACGTTGTGATGTGAGTCCTGAATAATTTCCAATGCATGTTGCCATGGATCATCGAGTTTGGAGACAACAATGCCTCGTGACAGTTCTTCAGCAGTAAAATTGAAGTTCTCGGGGAAGCCATCAATCTTGGCGTGAATGCCTTTCTGCTTGAACTTGCCATCAAATCCAATTCGTCCATCGTAGTCGCGTGTGGAATGTAAGGGCATGCAGGCATCGCCGGTGTAGTGTGAAAGAATGCCAGCATAGACGAGGCATTTCATGCGAACTGCTTCGTTGTCGGGTTCCTTGCGATAATCGTAAAAGGCACAAGCTAACCGGTCATAATGCTCCATCAGTGCATAAGGCAGGTAGCCTGCTTTTTCTGGAGTGACTCCGCGCTTTTTGGAAACATCGAGTGCCTTGAAGCGATCTCGAGGCAGTGTTTCACCACTAAATTCTTCCAGATCGATGTAATGATCGGGTGCTTCGGTGATGCGAAGAAATTCTGCTCCCTTGTTTTTGAACCGGTCAGGCTCACCCGCGAGATGATTCAGTGTTTTGCCACCGGCCCGGAAGAACGCAGGCATATCTTCAGGCAAAACCATGCAGGCAGCTTCCGCGATGGTACCATGAGCCTTCACCCACCAGGCTGGGCAGGTATTTGCCATGCAAACCAGCAACAAAATGAGGCAAACCAGGCAATGCGTGGGCAAGCGTTTCATAGTGTTTCCAGCATATCTGTGAGTAAAAGGCCTGAAGTTGACAGACTACCAATCAAGGATAAGTGACTGTATTTCACATGGATTTAGTGTAACACGCAATTGCCAGACAGAATTACCATAGGTATCGTATCAAGCTGGGCATATAAAGAATTCTCTGTCTTTGCGAAAGTTTGGTGAAGCCTCTCCATGCGTTTTCAACTGGTTGACAAGATTATCGAATTGATACCAGGTCAAAGGATTGTCACGGCCAAAAACCTGACGCTGGGTGAGGAATATCTGGCAGATCATTTTCCCATGTTTCCGGTACTGCCTGGTGTTTTAATGCTGGAAGCACTGGTGCAGTCAGCAGCCTGGCTGATTCGTGCCAGCTCTGATTTCAAGCACAGTGTGATTGTGCTTCGCGAAGTGAAAGGGATCAAATACGGTTCTTTTCTGGAACCCGGTCAGCAAATGAAAATCACGATCGACGCAACTGCTAGTGGAATAGATCCCCAAGCAGAACTACTTACTTTCAAGGGTCAGGGAGAACGGGACGGAACCAGTGTTGTCAATGGACGCATAGTTCTCGCGAGGTATAACCTGGCAGACAAGAATCCCGTCTATTCATCGGTCGATCAAAAACTCATTCAAGGCTATCGGCTCGAATTTGCTCGATTGTGGCCTGGAAAATAGAAACACGGAGATGCAGATATGCGATTAGCTGGAAAAGTAGCAGTTGTGACAGGTGGCGCACGTGGCATTGGGAAAGCCATTAGTCTGGCTTACGCTGCAGAAGGAGCTAAGGTTGCCATCGTATATCGAGGCAGCAAAGAAGCAGCAGATGCACTGGTGAGCGAGATTGCAGGCAAAGGCGGTTCAGCCAAGGCATATCAATGTGATGCTTCCGACAGAACAGCAGTAAATAGTTGTGTCGAGAACATTCTGAAGGACATGAATCAGATCGATATCCTGGTGAACAATGCTGGGGTGATCAAAGATGGCCTGTTTCTTCGCATGGAACCGGAACATTGGGACCTGGTGGTAAACACCAACCTGGGTGGCACCTTTAATTTCACCAAGCCAATCGTCGAAGCCATGTTCCGCGTACGTAAAGGTAGAATCATCAACATTTCCAGCGTGGCGGCAGACCGCTTCAACAAGGGGCAATGTAATTACTCGGCGAGTAAAGGCGCAATCAATGCATTTACCAAAGCCTTGGCAGTAGAAGTGGCAAGTCGTGGCATCAATATTAACGCTATTGCCCCTGGCTTTATCGAAACGGATATGAGCGAAACTGTTCGTAACCTGGCAGGCGATACCATCAAGAATGCGATTCCCATGAAGCGTTTCGGCAAGCCTGAAGACATTGCCAAAGTGGCAGTTTTTCTGGCTAGTGATGAAAGTGCTTACATGACCGGGCAGGTACTGACGGTCGACGGAGGACTCGGTTTAGGCGCGATGGCTGGCTAATTCGTTTGCCAGTCAAGAGTTGAGTCGATAGACTGTCTGCCCAGTGCTTGATAATGATTGAGTTAGAACTGAGGAGTTATGCCATGTCGATGACGAAGGAAGCAATTTTTGAGAAAGTCAAAGCCACACTGGCAGACTCACTCAATGCTGACCCGGAAGATATCAAGCCTGAAGCCAGGCTTGCAGCAGATCTGGGTGCAGAATCAATTGATTTTCTGGATATTGTGTTTCGGTTGGAGCGTGGTTTCAATACGAAGATTCCTCGCGATGAACTGTTCCCCGAAGCAATTTTCCAGCAGGATCCCAAGTTTGTGAAGGATGGCATGGTAACGCCGGATGGCCTCAACGAATTGAAAGCCAAGCTTCCCTTTGCTGATGTCGACAAGTTTGCCAAGAATCCACAGGTGAAAAACCTCGGTGATTTGTTCACGGTGGACATGGTAACCAGTTTCATTGAACACAAGCTGAAAGCTGGCAGTTAATCATGCGTTGGATGTGGATTGATCGATTTACCGAGTTTGAATCCAGAAAATCGGCCAAGTCAGTAAAAAATCTGAGCTTGGCCGAAGATCATTTTGCCCAGCATTTTCCTGGTTATCCTGTCATGCCTGTCAGTCTGATGCTGGAAGGATTGGCGCAGACCGGTGGGATTCTCGTTGGTGAAGCTAACAACTTTCAGGAAAAGGTGGTATTAGCCAAGATTGCCAATGCGAAATTCGAGCGGGAAGCGCTGGCGGGTGAAACACTGATCTACTCAACGAACATTGTGGATCTAAGGCCTGAAGGCGCTACCATTCAGGGCGAAGTACATTCCGATGGTGTAAAGATCGGACAAGCCGAAATCATGTTCATGCATCTGGATAAAGCCCGTTCCGGAGCGATCTTTGGTGACAAAAATTTCGTTTTTGCAGGCGATTTAGGAAATATGCTGGGTTTGTCCCGGTTAAAAAACAACCAGACAACTCCAAGCGCATAAGCATTTCTGCTAATATGAATGCGTGTTTAAGCAATCTTGAGATAACCTTGGCATCCTTTCTATGGCCACTTCACCACGTCGTATTGTCATCACCGGATTTGGGTTAGTTACACCGATTGGCATGGGGCGCGAAGGTACCTGGCAGGGATTACTTGCTGGCAAAAGTGCGGTTAAAACCATCCAGTCATTTGATGCCAGTGGATTAATGGTGCAAGTTGCAGCTGAATTACCCGGTTTTGATGCCAAAAATCTGGTTGACAAAAAAGACCGCAAACAGCTGAGAACGATGGGTAAGGCCATTCAAATTGGCTTTGTCGCCGGTTCGTTGGCTTTGCAGGACGCAGGGATCAAGGCAGGAGAGTTTGATCCAACTAGATTAGGAATCAGTTTTGGTGCGAGTACCATATCATCGGAGCTTGATGAGTTAACTCCAGCTGCGGTGAAGACGGTTGATCCTGTAACCAATTCGGTCAACATGAAAATATGGGGTAACGAAGGATTGCCATTGATGCCTCCCTTGTGGTTGCTGAAGTATTTGCCTAATTTTGCAGCAGCTCACATATCCATTCTCAACAATGCTCAGGGCCCCAGCAATTCGATAACTATGGGGGACGTAGCAGGCAATCTATCAGTTGCGGAAGGACGGCGAATTCTGCAGCGGAATATTGCTGACATCATGCTGACGGGTGGAAGTGACAGCCGTATCAGCCCGCTCAGCATTGCCCGAATGCAGATTTTCTACCCGTTTTCGCATCAGACGGATTCTCCTGAAACAGTGTGCAGGCCATTTGACAGCAAGCGATCTGGCGTGGTGTTAGGCGAAGGTGCAGGAATTTTGGTGCTGGAAGAGTTAGAGCATGCCCGAAAACGACAAGCTACCATCTACGCTGAAGTAGTTGGTTCAGGCGATGCTTGCGATTTCGACATGGATGGTACTGGAATCGCCCAAGCCATCCACGCTGCAATGAAAGATGCGAACATCACTGCACATGACCTCGATCATATCGTAGCCCAGGGATTCAGTGAATCGAAGATGGACATTGCAGAGGCTCAGGGACTTAAACGAGCCTTTGGTTCAGCTTGTCCACCAGTGTTGGCACTCAAAGGGTACTTTGGTAATACGGGAGCAGCTTCAGGCAGCATAGAAACAGCGATAAGTGCGTTGGCATTGCAGCATGGCATCCTGCCAGCATCAATCAATTATGAGAACCCAGACCCTGCCTGCCCTGTGCCTGTAGTTACCCAAAAACGTCCGGTAAGCAAAGATTACTCGTTGAAAATTAACTTTTCAGACATGGGACAATGCTCAGTAATTGTCCTGAAACGATGGAAAAACGTTTAACAGTTGTAATACCACTTTTTGGCTTGGTTAGGTAGTTTTTTCTCGCCAAAGTATGGTAGAAACACTAAAAAAAAGGATTATTGGGTAATGCTTATTTCATTGCCACAATTAATTTCCAAGTGCTTGGAATCCCTTGAATGAGCCATAGGCGTGTTGTCATAACAGGTATGGGGGTCATTTCACCACAAGGTGAAACCGTTGATGGCCTCTACCGGGCACAAATCAACGGCAAATCTGCTGTCGGGTATATCACACGTTTTGATGCTTCCAGTCTACCTACCCGAATAGCTGCAGAGTGTCGTAACTTTAAATTGGATAAATATTTAAAAGCCAACGACCGTATCAAATCTGCAGGGCTGAATACACAATTCGCCTTGGCAGCCACGCATGCTGCATTAAGCGATGCAGGACTGAATGATAAGCAGAGCAAGTTTTCCCGAATCGGTGTTTATCTGGGAGCTGGTGAAGGCAGACAGGATTTCGAACGGCTGATGCCACTCCTATATAGAACCACTTCCCATGAAAATATGCAACTGGATGTGGTGAAGTTTGAGCAACAGAGCAAATCAACTTTCCAGGTTGATTCCGAGCGTGAACAGGAACTGCACATGGTGGCTGGTAATGTCGCCAGGCAATTCAAGCTCGGTGGTCCCAATTACGCTTGTTTGACAGCGTGTGCCGCAGGCAGCCAGGCTATCGGCGAAGGTGCAGACATCATTCGCCGCGGCGATGCAGAGATAATGGTGACGGGTGGTTCCCATACGATGATTCATCCTTTCGGGATCACAGGATTTAATCTCCTGACCGCCTTATGCACCAACAACGACGACCCTGAGCGGGCCTCCTGCCCCTTCGATTATCGCCGCAATGGTTTTGTGATGGGAGAGGGAGCAGGCATCCTCATTCTGGAAGAATACGAGCACGCTAAAAAACGAGGCGCCAAGATATATGCGGAATTAACAGGTTACGGTACCACGGCAGATGCTTATCGCGTCACGGATAGCTGTCCCGATGGTCGTGGTGCGGTTGCCAGCATGCGTGATGCCTTACGCGATGCTCAACTTAACGCGGATGATATTGGCTACATTAACGCCCATGGCACAAGCACCGTTGTCAACGACAAAGGTGAAACGGCAGCAATCAAGACACTTTTTGGTGATAAAGCCAAACAGGTTCCGGTTTCCAGCAGTAAAAGCATGATGGGGCATCTCATCGCAGCGGCGGGCGCTGTGGAAGCCATAATCTGTGTGAAGACATTGCAACACGGTGTGTTGCCGCCCACGATCAATTATGAAGTCCCTGATCCTGATTGCGATCTGGACTATATCCCGAATGTGGCTCGGGAAAAGAAGGTCTCTCATGTGATGAGCAACAGTTTTGGTTTTGGTGGCCAGAATGTTGCGTTAATCATGAGCAGAATTTGATAGCTCAGGCTTTTTGCAGCCTGAGTTATGGTTGTCACAACGGCATGGATGGCCGGTATTGGTAACTGGTTGGTCTTGAAAAGGACCGACACAGTGCGCTTTTTTGAAAGTACGGAGAAGTTACCGTGGATTGGTTGTATTGGATTTTGCTTGTTTTCGGTGGATTGTTATTGCTGTGTGCAACTGGCATTGGCCTGTTTCACCTCTATTCTGCCCGTTACTATCGTCCCATCGTGCTGCGCATTTTTGAAGAGAAGCCGTTTTTTAAAGCCCATACTGCACCGCCGGTCTTTGATGCCGAGGAATTCAGAATTCCCACTACTGATGGATTGTCGCTGGCGGGAAGCCTTATTCGTTCACCAGCAACGGAGAAAAAAGGACTGGTTCTTTTTGCTCCCGAATTTGGCGGTACTCGCTGGACATGTATGCATTATGCCGGGCATCTGCTGGATGCAGGGTATGACCTGTTTACCTTCGATTTCCGCAATCAGGGTGACAGTGATTACCTGGAAGGTTATCAGCCGCTGCAGTGGGTAACACAGCATGAACTGGCAGATGTTCGAGCAGTTCTCGAATTTCTCAAACAGGCCCCCTTCTGTTCACCTGATGGCATTGGTTTCTTCGGTGTCAGCCGCGGCGCGGGTGCCGGGGTTGTTGCCTGTGCAGGTGATCGTTTTGTCAAGTGCCTCGTGACTGATGGCGCATTTGGTACCGTGGCCACCATGATTCGATTCATGATCAAGTGGATGTCAATATATATTCACAATACCACCGTGCATCAGTGGATTCCCAAGTGGATATTCGGCATGCTGGCCCTCAGCACGCTTGGAGAAGTACATCGTCGCCGTCAACTGACATTCCCGTCTGTTCGTAATGCCTTGCGTCGTCTGGGCACACAGAAACAGCGGTTGTATATGATTCACGGCAAGGCCGATGGTTATATTCGTCCTGAAATAGCACTGGATTTGCACAAGGCGGCTCCACGATCACTGCGTCAATTATGGATGGTGGAAGGTGCCAAGCATAACCAGGCAATCGATGTTGCTGAAGACGAATACAAACTCTTTACCACCTCTTTCTTTGTCGAACATCTGGTAACCGTACCCGTTCCACAATCGTTGCCTTCGATACAACTGGAACAATCGAAGTCGCGAAGCGACTCGAAATTCAGTACCGCTGGTATCTAGGGTTGATTTTGCAGGGCATGATACTCAGGTGCCCGCGGTGTCCCCAGACCGTGGAAATGGAATTTTTGAGGGATGCATGTGATGTTCTGGCCCACTGTTGCCCGAGCACTGGTTGGATATGCATTAGCCCAGGCAGGAGGCTGGAAATCACAATTCCTGGACAAAACCAGAAACTGTGCTGAACAACAGCGTCAATTGCTTCTGAGCATAGTGCACCAGCAGCAGCATACCGAGTTCGGGCGAGTCCACGGGTTCAGTAGTATTCGTTCGCCAGAGCAATACCGTCGGCAGGTCTGCCTGCAAACCTACGAAAATCTGGAACCCTATATCAACCAGGTTAAGCAGGGAAATACCCAGGCACTGCTGCACGATTCGTTCATTCACATGTTTGCTTTGACCAGCGGAACGACTGCATCGCGCAAGTACATCCCTGTTACAAAAAGCTATCTGAAAGATTACCGTCGGGGGACTACGATCTGGGGAAGTGGTCTGTTTGAGAAGTACCCCAAAGCAGTCATGAAACCCATTCTGCAACTCGTCAGCGATTGGGATGAATGGCGAACAGAATCCAATGTTCCCTGTGGCAGTGTCAGTGGACTCACCACGCACATGCAGAAACCGGTGGTCCGCTGGTATTACTGCATGCCTGCCTGCACCGGCAAGATCAAAGATACTTCAGCCAAACTCTATCTCGCATTGCGCATGGCGCTGATGCGAAAGGAACTTGGACTGCTGGTTTCAGCCAACCCTAGTACACTCATCAAGATGGCTCAGATGCTGGATCTCAGGCAGGAAGACCTGCTGCGCGATCTGCATGACGGCACAATTGATCAGTCTGTAAATATCCCTGACGCTGTGCGTCAGCAGTTGCGTCCCGCCCTGAAGAAAATGCCTGGACGAGCCAGACAACTGGAACAAATCCGCCGCAGGTATCAGGGATTAACGCCTGAAAATGCCTGGGAACCCATTCACACTATCGGGTGCTGGACTGGTGGAAGTGTGGGCCTCTATCTCAAGCAGTTTCCTCAGTATTTTGGTAACACCCCCGTGCGTGATCTGGGGCTGTTGGCCAGCGAAGGACGCATGACCATTCCCCTGGAAGAAGGCACTTCGGGAGGAGTTCTGGACATTGGCAGTCATTATTTCGAGTTCATTCCAGAAGGGGAAATCGACTCGCGAAACCCCATAACGCTGACTGCGGAAGAACTCGAAATTGGCAAGAACTACTATCTGCTGCCCACCACATCCTACGGTCTATACCGCTACAACATCTTCGACGTGGTACGCGTGGTAGACCGCTGCCACACAACGCCGGTTGTGGAATTCCTGAGCAAAGGCTCATTGTTCTCGAATATGACAGGGGAGAAGCTCTCGGAATTCCAGGTAGTTGCAGCGATGAAAAGTGCATCGTCTCGCTGGGGCTATCTACCTTCTGCCTATTCTCTGGCTCCCTATTGGGATGATCGTACTCCAGGCTACAGCCTGTACCTCGAAGAGCATGATCTGAAATGCCTGTCGGTTGATCAGCTAGCAGCTGATTTTGACGAATGCTTACGTGAACAGAACATGGAATATCAAACCAAGCGTGAAAGCCAGCGTTTGAAAATGATTGAAGTCTGTGTGCTGCCTGCGGGAACATGGTCCAGATGGGATGCTGCCCGATTGGCCAAGGCAGGAGGTTCTTCAGAGCAGTACAAGCGTCCTTGCCTGATTAACGATGTTCAGTTCAAGACCAAAATGCCTGTCGTGAAAACCATCACAACAGAAGATTATTCCGAGGCTGAAACAGCAGGCTCAGCTTTGAGAATCTGAAACTTACGCTGAAGCGGTATATACCAGATTAATCCGATGAGCGCTACTATCCACGTAATTAGTCGCTGAATCAGTGACGCCAGCAGCCCTTTCATCTGCATGGCTCCGACAATCTGATAAAGTCCACCCAGAACCAGATCGCCTACACCGAGGTTGCCGCCGAACGAGATAGGAACAGCCTGAAATACCATGAAAAAGGGTATGATGATGAAATGCATCTGCCAATCGGGGGTTGGTCCAGGGCCGGGTAATGCACGGGAAGCAAAGTAGTAACTCAGTACGAACCCAATGTGACCTGCCATGCCCACTACAACGGCTTGTACCATGGCCCAGGGATAAAGCCTGTATTGAACGAATGCCCCCAAAATCTTACTGAGAAAATTTCCAATGAATTTGATGCGGTGAACCTGGGCTCGATAGCCTTTTCCCTGCACTGGCAAAAAAATAAACAGCAGATAGAGAGCAATACCCGCGATTGCTACTGCTGCAATAACATAATACGCCACACGCAGTTCATCTCCTCCTGCTCCTTTATACGACCAGATGGTATCCAAATGGAACAAGCCCACGCAGGCTGAAAGCAGGAACAGACTGTACAAACCAATGAAACGATCCACTACAATGCTAGCCAGGGCGCCGAGCCGATTCCCTGGATTCTCCTTCATGATGAACCCGGCTTTGAATGCATCGCCCATGGTCGAGCCGGGAAGCAGCATGCTGCCAACGTAGCCGACAAAACCAAGTCTCATGGCATTGAGATAACTGCATTCAATATGCAATGCATGCAGCAAAATCCGCCAGCGGATGAAGGTGGATAAGACGCTGACAAAAAAGACAATCAATCCGGTAATAAACCAGCCATAACCAAATTCATGGATACTCAGGTTAGTCTGCGACCATTGCTTTTTCAGCTCTTCCCAGAATTCACTGCCTTTGTGATATGCAAAATAACTGAGAATCCCGATCACCAGCAGGATGATTGTCCAGCGAATCACGTTGCGTCGTGTGAACGCATACCAAGGCAAAGGTGATGATACATCGGGCGAGATGGACATGGAGAAAGGTTAGCTCATTTTTTGCGACAAAACAGCCTCAGATTACATGCAAATGGACAAAATGCATCATGCACATTCACAACGCTTTTTCACCATCATGACAGCGTTGCCCGGTTCAAGATAGTTGACTTCCGACATGTAATGACGCATCATCAGCAAACCGCGACCGCAAGGCGTTTCCAATCGTTCGGAGATCAGTGGACTCGGTACTTCATCGGGATTGAATCCGTCGCCTTCATCTTCAATGCATATCTGAAAACATTCGTGATCAACACAGAATGAAATGCGTAATTGTTTCTTCCCGTCACACTGGTTGCCATGCTTGATGGCATTGACCAGGGCTTCTTCCAGTGCCTGGTGGATGTCGATGACGTCTTTTTCCTGAAAGCCTGAATCCCGCAATCGGCTGGCGATCAAGTCGCGAATCCTGGACGCTTCACAGGCTTCACTGGGAATCACATGGCATTCAGGTAGGTCTTGTGGTTGTACAGGTTGAACGGACATTCCAGACATTCCAGAACAAGGTGATACGCCTATCCCTGGCATTGTGGAGAGACATAGATCAGTTCTGAAGATATTGCAACCCCTCTTGCTCAGAATCAAAAATCTGAAAAATGCGATCAAAGCCGGTAATTTTAAACGCTTCAAAAATGGTAGGGTCAATATCGGTGAGAGCGAGTTTGCCTCGAATCGCTTCAACTTGCTTGCGCAGTACCATGAGTTTACCTAATGCTGCACTGGAGAGATACTCTACTTTGGAGAAATTAAGTAGGATGCGCTGATGACCTGATTGTTCAACCAGGCTCTTGAGCTGATCTCCAAACTGTTGGATGACTTGATCATCCAGAATACGCCCAGCCACGACGCTTACCACCGCAACATTATCAATGGTATGCACTTCCAGTAATCTCTTGGGCTGAGCAGCCATTGGTTCGCTCCCTTTTTCGTCGATCGATTCAAGTAATGAATAATTATAGCCGATAAGACGACATTGGGTAGGAATAGCATTGCGAGTTCCTGCCAAACCACTACCAACCCCGACAGCAAGCAAACGGATGGACAATCTCGATCAGCCTCTTTTGAGGTCTGGCGAATAAGTCTGGTCGTCCAGTTTCTGCCCCTGTGGGAACCCATTTTCGGATGGAATAGCCGGAAATTCGTCCCTCCAGCCGCACCAGCGGACGGTCGTCGCCTCTCCCCGCCAGCCTCAGTCAGCAGCTCAGCCGCTTTATTCGCGGTGGGAGGATTGTATGTTTGGTATCGATTTGGCGCTGGCAATTCTCATCCTGCAGGGCATGGAACCTGTGCAGTTGACCGAAAACCGCTCCATGGCTGGCTGGCACGCCGTCGTCAGTAAACCCATGGTACAGGTAGCCCTGGCGTGTGAAATACTCGATCCCCGTGAAGTGAAATATGTCCTTGCCAAGCCTGATGAATTCATCAGCGATCTACGCATGCTGCAACGACGTGCCCACGACCTGAACCAGGCGCCTTCCCTTCAGGATGCCGTTCGATTCCCTGATCGTTCCCTCGTTAATGAACTGCTGCTTTTTAACCGAGCTTACCGGCAACAATTAGAAAATGCCTTGCCACTTTATCCGCACTGCGCTGAATTGCGGGCTGCCCGTGAAGAGGTGGAATTCCTGTACCAGATCTGGGACAACGTGCGCGATGCTCGATGCGAATACTACTATGTCCACATTCGTCGGCAGGCACTGAAACGACTACAAGATATGTTGGGTATCGTTGACTATCAGCAGGCCAAGCTGCCTCCACATATTCCTCTCTGGCGATTCACGGAAGTTCGCTGAGATTACTTCTGTGCTTTCTTAACTTCCTCCAAGAGAGTACGAGCCTCCACGACGGCTGCCGTATCATCATAGTCATTGATGATCTGTTTCAGGAACTGCTCAGCAATACCGTAGTCTTTCACTTTGAAAGCCCGTTGTGCAAAACGGAGTTTGGAAGCTGCCTCCGCTTCTCGAGGATTAAGCTTAGGCTTTTCTTTTTCTGGTGCATTCTTGCTGGCTTCAGCACTGTTGGCCTGCATATCACCATTCTTCTCTTGTGGCTGCTGTGCCAGCGTTGCAGATCGTCTGGGCAGTGTGATTTTCTGTTGCTGTAACAATGCTTTTACTTCGCTGAGATCAATAAACGTTGATAACTGATTGGCTGTCGTCACGCCCCCTTGGGTAACACCGACCAACTCGCCGTCATCGTTGACCAACGGACCACCTGAATCGCCCTTGTTGGTAGGATTGGAACTCTCGATCAGCTTGGCATTGATCTGCAGTACCTCGCTGTTTCCCAACCTGACCGCAAACTGCTTGTCGTAAATGCTGCGAACATTGCCTTCGGTATAACTCCACATACCCCCCACGCCAGTGTTGCCGATGGTGTGCACACGCGAACTGGGGCGGGGTGAATTCGCTGCCAGTGGTAAAGCTGTCACACCTTTGGGAAGAGATCTCTTTTCGAGTATGAGTTCAATCAATGCCAGGTCCTTGGTTTTGGCATATGCCACGATACGACCACGGAACGTGAATGCGGAATCCTTGCTGCTTTGCAGATAGCGGGAACGATTCTGTTCAACCTCGCCACGAGAATTCTTGACGGGGAACATGACAATAACTTCGTTGTGCCTGCCAGATTCTTTCAGACAGGATGCGATGACATGATAATTCGTAACTACGATAGGATTACCAGATCGATTGCCGACGTATGACCCTGTACCCGTAAAAACTCGCGAAGAGCCTTCACTAGCTGCTGCCACGATGAATACGCACGAACGCAAAGTTTTATCGAAAATACTATCTGCAGTTTTTCCCTGTGCCAACGCGGGTTGTACTGCTACGAGTAACAGCAACCAGGTACAGGGGACACGCATATCACATTCTCGCTTTGTTGAATCACCTAGCATATCACAGTATGAGATTCTCACTCCATAAAAGTTGCGAGTTGAATTGACATTTTCTAGGTGTAAAGCTCCGTACTGTGCGAATTTTGCGCAAACAGGATCTGAATCTTGACCCGTAGTAATATACTCTGCCATATCATAAACCTATGCATCCATTCATGAAATCTACTTTACCCGTGTTGGGGCTGGTGGGGGGGATTGGCAGCGGTAAAAGCTACATTGCTTCGCTGTTTGCCATGCGTGGGGCCATCGTTCTTGATGCAGATAAGTTCGGGCATGAAGCGCTGCTGCAGCCTGCCATCAAAGAGAAGATCAAAGCCAACTGGGGTGATGCAGTTTTCGGCACCGATGGCGAAGTAGACCGCAAAGCGCTGGGGCATCGTGTCTTCAGTAAAGCCGAAGAGAAGCTAAAGCTGGAAGGGCTGGTGTTCCCTTATATTGGGCAAGCCATCAAACAGGCTCTGGAACTGGCTGAAAAGAATCCGGATATCAAACTGGCGATCCTGGATGCCGCTATTTTGCTGGAAACAGGCTGGAAAGAGCACTGTTCTGCGGTGATTTTTGTCGATGCCTCGCTGCCGGTGCGATTGCAGCGAGTGGCGAAGCGGGGCTGGTCAGCTGAAGAGCTTTATCGCCGAGAGGCAACTCAGTGGCCACTCGAACAGAAAAAGAGTGCAAGTCAGCATATTATTCCGAATGAAGGTGATGAAGTTTTCACGGAAAGACTGGTAAACGACCTCATAAATCGCTATTCTCGACAATGAGGAATAAATCCTCGTTGCAGGTATCGTACTTGCAGCACAACACCTGAATCGCTGGTTAACCACGCCGTTCACTTACTAAAGGGAGACATTCGTTCTCCCCAGCGTGGTCGCTCCGCTGGCTCACTGGTTCTCCACTTGTTCTCTCGGCAGAAGGTTCCTTCGCCAGAACAGGTTCCAGCAAGCTGATGTCAGGAGCGTTTCAACTGACTGGCTGGGTGATAAGGAAATTGAGCACATGCCCGAATCGCGTACTTCTGCCAAGCGATCTCCCGGTCGCCCCAAGGGAAGCAAGAATCGATCACGATCCTCCACCAAAGAACTGGAACTGCAAGAGGATATTGAGAAAGAAGAAGAGGAATCCGCCGGCTCGAATGAAGACCTGAGCGATGTCACGTTCTCCCGTGGGGATGAACCCATTCGAACCCAGGATGGCCCCATCCTGACGCCATCTTCCGAATTGACCAGCGAACCTGCTCCAACCCCCGAAGCTTCAGAACGCGCTGCTAACCCGGTTGTCGTACAGGAAATTCCTCCGCGGCCTGTCATCCGCAAACCCATGTTGCCACCTCTGCCACAGCAGATTCTTCCCGGCGCTGGCCCGGCACCGGGCGAAGAGGAAGCCGTTTACGATCCTGAAACCCAGGCCCGCTACGAAGAAGTCAAACGCGGTGCGATGTACATCACCGAACTGCAGCAGATGAGCATGCAGCAGCTCATCAAGATTGCCAAAGACGAAGGCATCAACGAATACACGGGCATGAAGAAGCAGGATCTGATCTTCAAGATTCTGAAGGAACGGGTAAAGCAGAATGGCCTGATGTATGGCGAAGGTACACTCGAAATCCTGCCCGATGGGTTTGGCTTCCTCCGCAGCCCCGATTACAACTACCTGCCATGCCCTGATGATATTTACATTTCACCCAGCCAGATTCGCCGGTTTGGCCTGCGCAACGGCTGCATTGTGCACGGACAGATTCGGCCACCCAAGGAAAATGAACGCTATTTTGCCCTGCTACGGGTGGAAGCCATCAATTACGAACATCCCGAACAGCTCCCGCAGAAAGTGGCCTTCGATGACCTGACCCCGCTGCACCCCGATAAACGCATGCGGCTGGAAACCTCCAGCGACGAAGTGAGCATGCGTGTTGTCGATCTGGCCATGCCGATTGGCAAAGGCCAGCGTGGTTTGATTGTCGCTCCGCCCCGTACCGGCAAGACGGTGCTGATGCAGAAGATGGCAAACTCCATTCTGCATAACCATCCTGAATGTTATGTCATTGTGCTGCTCATTGATGAACGGCCTGAAGAAGTGACCGACATGGAACGCAAGGTGAAAGGGCCACGCTGCGAAGTGGTCAGCAGCACCTTTGATGAACCTGCAAGCCGACATGTGCAAATTTGCGATATTGTCATCGAGAAATCACGCCGACTGGTCGAGTATGGCAACGATGTCGTGATCTTCGTCGATTCCATTACCCGTATGGCTCGTGCGTATAACACCGAAGCACCCGGCTCAGGCAAGCTGCTCTCCGGTGGTATTGATGCCAACGCTTTGCACAAGCCCAAGCGATTCTTCGGTGCTGCCCGCAATATCGAAGAGGGTGGCAGCCTGACGATTATTGCCACCGCACTGGTTGATACCAATTCTCGTATGGATGAAGTGATCTTTGAAGAGTTCAAAGGTACCGGTAACGCGGAGTTGCACCTGGATCGCCGACTGGTGGATAAGCGCATCTGGCCTGCCATCGATATCAATGCTTCGGGTACTCGTCGCGAAGAACTGCTTTTCACGCCTGATGAACTTCGCTTTGTCGGCATCCTTCGCAAAGTGCTCAGCGATATGAATCCGGTGGAAGCGATGGAACTACTCACGAGCCGCATGGCACGCACCAAGGCTAATTCTGAGCTGATGACGGCTATGAACCTGGCGTAATAAATCTACAAGGGGGAACGTTATGCTCTGTCTGATCGCAATCAGCCTTAGTATTGTTGATGACAATCTGACTGAAATTAAGAAATATGTAGAATTTGGTTCCATTCCACGGAACTATCAAGCTGGAACATTAGATTTCAAAAATGGAGACAACAAAGGTTACGTATTCTTCTTCGAGAAAGGTGCTAACAACTCTAGGGTTGTACTCACGATCGATGCCCGTGAAGATTTCACAAAGCGAAATCATCGTCGAGCAGCATTTACCGCAAATGTTAACGAAACAGTCAAAGGCTTTCAAAAGAAAGGCTGGATAGTAGATAAGAATAAAACCAAAATACCAAACGTAAATGAATTGGATTATGACAATAAGATCAACCAGCGCTTGGTGTTCACTAATGACCAACAACAGGAATTAACCGTGGAGATGACATTTCTGTTCACCAAAAAAAGTGGGATTTCAATAATGGCATTATCTGAAGTTCAAACTGATTTGGATGACTTAAGGAAATGGGTTAAGAATGTTAAGGTTATTGAGTAATTGGTTTGAAATAATGGTGATCCATCATGTCAAACAGGACATCCTGACGGGATAAACTTGCGGATGACAAGGATTTTCCACGCACCGAGAAGATCCCGCCTAAGTTGCAGAAATCGTGGGGTAAGGGCACGTTTGTGATTGCCCGGCCCCGCGATGTCGATGCGATCATGAAAAAGGTGCCACTCGGTAAGACGATCACCATCAAGGATATCTGCCAGAAGCTGGCCCGCAAATACAAGGTGGATGTAGCCTGCCCAATCACCACCGGCATCTTTGCGTGGATCGCCGCCCATGCCGCTGAGGAAGCCGCCGCTGCTGGTGAAACGGATATCACCCCTTACTGGCGAACGCTGAAGGGGGACAGCGAGATCAATCCGAAATACCCCGGCGGCGTGGAGCGGTGCAAGAAGTTACTGGAAGAAGAAGGGTACCAGGTGGTGGCGAAGGGTAAGCGGTGGCTGGTGGGGTGAGTTTTTGAAAATTGATGCGTAATGAACGTGGTCTATTTTTAATATCCTGAATCATACGCGGACTCGATAGTATTTACTCGCTCATTGGCAATGTGTTAACCTAGTGCGTTGCTTAATGTCACTATCTTTAACTGTAAAAAGTGACTGCTGTGAGACGATTATGAGCAACTCAAACGAATGGAACGAAGAACCTTCCAATCAACTTCAGCAAACTTTGCAATCTGCGATTCGCGGACAACTGAGGCTGTGTAGACTTAGGCATGAGGAAATCCTGAAATACTGTCATGATGTCTACCTCGTCGATGATTGCCCTGAATCTGAAATTCCAACGTTTCAGCAATTCGCTCAAAAGGCATTGGAGCAGATATCTAGAGCATTTTCAGTTCCATTCTTGCGGCGCATATCCTGCATGTCGGAGGTAGTTGGCGCATTCATTAGGCGAGAACCAGTCGAGGCACTGGCCGCAGAGTTGATCACATGCTTCCTTGGTGCGTGGCTTGCGTTTGC